>CALZKW010000032.1 GCA_945788095.1 uncultured Prevotellaceae bacterium
GAATGACTGAAGGGACAGAGGTCGAGTAGAGCGAGGGAGTTTCACCCTCACCCTCTCACAGAACCGTGCGTGAAAGTCTCCCCTCACACGGCTCTTCACACTCAACGTTTTGGAGGGTCAGGGGACAGGTCCCTGACCCTTCCTCTTTCATTTTGGGTGACGCATTCCCGAAGTCGGGACTTTTTTTAGCCGAAAAGGTTCAAGGGTTCCGATTCGCATAGGCTAAACGATTGGTAATTAGTTTACTACACCCGTCGAACCCCTCTTTAGGGTTCGACGCAGGGTTCGACGCTTGTATTTTATTGATTATTAGTTTTGTAGGTCGTATTTAGCGGAAGCCTTGAACCTTTTTTGCCTTAAAAAACTTTTTTCGTGTATGCGGGTGTGTGCGGTAGGGGATGCTACAGGCTGCTTTGCAGATACTTGTTGCGAAACTCGGTGGGTGTACATCCCTTATGCTTTTTGAAGCAACGGTTGAAGTGTGAGACGGTGTTAAAACCACAGTCGTAACAGATCTCGGCCACAGTCTGTGCGCCCAGTAGAAGTTGCCGGGAGGCATGCCCCAGCCGCACGTCGATGATATAGTCTGACACGCTCTTGCCTGTATGCTGTGAGAAGTATCGGCTGAAGGAGGTAGGTGTCAGGTCGATGAGTGCGGCTAGGTCTTGCAACCTTATCTCCTCGCGAAAGTTGCGCTCTATGTATTGGCGTATCTTCTGAATGCGAAGGCTGTCGCTGTCCAGCTGGCTATGTGCAAAGGCTGTGGTGGAGAGCTGATGGAAGTCGTCCGTTTCCGACAGGTCGTAGAGGATGCTCAGCACCTTCAGGAAGCTATGAAAGCCTGGCTTCATGCGTGCAAGGAGGTATAGATTGTCATACACTTTTCGAATAGCATTTGTATCGAAGCTTATGCCCCTCTGCGCACGTTGCAGCAGATGGGCTATTGAGGCGAAGTCATTGCGCGAGAGCAGATCGTCGCCTAAAAGGTCGGCCGGTATCTGTATTGTTATCTCGTGTACGTTGTCCATGCTGCATCGGTCTTGCTGCCAAGCGTGGATAAGATTGCTGCCGATGAGCGTCAGATCGTAGATACCCACCTCCTCAATGCTGTCGCCCACCAGTCGGCGTGCACCCTCGGCATGCTCCAGGAAGTTCAGTTCGACAGCCCTGTGGCGATGCAGGGGATAGGAGAATGCCGTCTTGCTGCGCTCTACGACGTAGATGCAGTCCTTCTCGCTCAGCGGTGTTATTTCAGAGAGAATGTCCATGTGCTCTTATACAGATTGGTTATGTGATGGTTTGCTTGGCTGCAAAGTTAGGAAAAAAGTTGCAGACAAGTGTGCGAATGCATCCTTTTTTGTTAAGGCGATGCTATAATAGTGTTATATTATGGCAAAATAGGCAAAATGTGTGGTATGATTTTGCCGCCTGTAGGCTATCTGTGCAATAAATGGATAAAATACGCATATCCTTTGATGTGCAAAGTTCGTAATTTTGCTGCCGTAAAAATACACCTTTTTAACTAATCTAACAATTAATGTATCATGAAACGATTTCTACTTTCCATGCTTGTTGCTCTGCTGACATTGAGTGCAAGTGCAAAGATTGACGTTGACTTCTCGAGCCGATTCGACGAGGGAACGAACACGATCACCGCTCCCAGTGCATGGGGTTGGTACACCTCTGCTGGTCTGAGCGACAACTATGAGATTATGGAGTGCGACTACTTGTACATCAAGTATTCGTCAAGTTTCAACTTCAGCCTCATCATTCAGGACATGGGATGGCAGAATGCTTATGTAGTGAACTGTAGTTCTACTGACAACGAGGCATACATCAAGCTGACGCCGGGTGCATTCCCAGGTTTCACCCAGGTGGTCATCCAAAACCACAGCGAGGGCAGCATCGACATCGAGAAGCTGTACTTCTGCTCGGAAGAGGAATTCTATAATCCCGCTCCCGATGACCTGGAGGGCGCACGTGCCAATCTGATGGAGATTTATATGCGCTACCAGAAACTGCAAGATAAATACGTGGCAGGAACAGGATTCGGCAACTATCCTGAGGAACTGGTACAGGCCTTCAACGATGCACTGAATGCAGCTCTTATCCTCGATAGCAATGAAGGACAGGACCTTACCGTAGAGCAGCTCAATGCCATGTCGCAAGCCATCGTGGATGCCTACAAGGCACTTGAGGCTGGACAGATTCGCTACCTACCCGCCAATGGTTACTACCGCTTCGTAGGCGCGCGTATGTATGTAAATGGTAGCGACGAGTATGGATACAACGACGTGGTGAAGGCCATGTACAGCACCAATACGGGCGATAATGGCTGGAATACCCTCGACGTGAACGATCCCACCTACCTGTGGACCATTGAGCGACAGGACGATGGCAACTATCTGCTCCAGAATGCCAGCAGCAAACTCAACTTCACCAGTGCTGAAAAGTGTACGGATGGCGTGAAGTACATCGCCTTCGATGCCCTCACCAAACCTGAAGGTGGTTACGACTTGGGCTACACCCTCAGTACGGACGGCGACGTCACTGTATTCAACTTCCGCCTGAGCGACCAGGCTGCCGGTGACAAAAACTACGTACACATGAACTGGCACAATGGTGGCACAGGATGGAACGGCCCCATGACTACTTGGTACAATTCGGTAAACGACAGCGGTGCCACGGAGTGGTATCTGCAGCCCGTTGATGAGGAGGTGGCTAAGGCACTGCTCGATGAGACAGCCTATGAGCGCGACTTTGTGGTAATGCTGGCCGATGCCAAGGAGAAACTGAGCATCGCCGACGATAAGACGCTCGTCAAGCTCATCACCGAGGCCAGCCAGTTCAGCAGTCCCTTCAGCCAGAACGACCTTGGCAGCAAGGATGGTGACAACCTGAGAGACGGCGTGCTAATCAATGGTAAGACGGATGATTTCTGGCACAGCGTATGGAGTGCCGGTAATGTTGAAGCAGGTTTACACTATCTGCAGATTGAGATGCCAGAAGAGATAACTGGTGACATTCGCTTTGACTTCACCCGCCGCATTGCGGATGATGACAACGTGACCAAGTGGGGTATATATGGCAGCAACTACCCTGAGGGTGAGAAGTATGACTACGAATGGATTGCAGACATTGAGACACCCTACAATGTCAAGGGCGAGAGCGTAAATACGAGCTTCAGCATCGACAGCGATAAGAGCTACCGGTACTTGCGATTCTACGCCGAAGCTACCAACAGCAATCGTGGCTACTGGCACGTCAGCGAGTTCCAGCTTTATCAGACATTTGACAACCCCAACAACCAGGCATCCAAGATGGGCGATATCTACGCCAACCTGAAGAGTGCCGTAGAGAGGGCCGATGCTGTCGAGGAAGGCGCTTTGACCAAGGCTGACTACGAGGCATTGAAGGCTGCCTACGACCCTTTCATCGCCATGTTTGTTGACCCCACCGATCTGCGCAAGCTCATCAACGAGGCAGAGTCCGTACTGAAGCTCTATGCCGAGGGCAACAATCCCGGTCAGTGGAGCGAGGATCCCAGCAACGGCCTGGGCAAGGATCTGGCCGATGCCAAGGCATACGATCAGGCTGGTGCCTACACACAGGCTCAGACCGATGCCTTCATCGAGGCTTTGACTGATGCAGAGGCTAAGTTCCTCAACACCGCCAACAAGATCTCTACGAAGAAATACTATGCCATCCGCTTTGCCAGCGAGGAGATGTATGAGGAATTTGGCTGGAGCACCAGCAACGTGCTGAGCGAGACTTCCGGCGACCTCTTCAACAACTACCTCTGCTCTATCAAGGCTGAAGAGAATCCCGAAGCAGAAGAGTCAGAAGAAGCACAGGAGCCTGGCATCAACCTCATATTCAGCGACAACTCGGCTGCCGACATCGAATTCTTCTTCGTTCCCGCAGGCGACAACCTCTACACCATCAAGCACAAGGCAACGGGCCGCTACATCCACGTAAATGGCTATGATAGCTGGACGAACCTGACAAGCGAGCCTACCACCTTCTTCACCGTTGAGGCCGTAGGTCATGGTGAGAACATCATCCATGCCACCGACAACGAGGGCAACGACCTCTCATACCTCCACGCACAGCTCTCTGACCATCGTCTCGTCACCTGGCACGACCACTACGCAGGCAGCAACTCAGGTTTGATGCTCGAGGAACTGGGTGACATCAGCGAGGAAGACGCTATCGCCAACGTAGAGCAGGCTTCTGCCAAGACTGCCAACATCTACAACGTGGCTGGTCAGCTCGTTCGCAAGAATGCAAAGCAGAACGACGTGAAGAGTCTCAGCAAGGGACTATACATCATGAACGGAACCAAGGTTTTGGTGAAATAAGGTTTATACATTATGAATATAGCAAGGCGACTTTTCTATGTCGCAGCACACAAGTGGCCCACACTCTCCACCCCCTCCCCCTTGAGGGAGGGATGGGGTGGGGCTCTTTTTCTCGCCCTGCTATCAGGGTGGGGGCAGGGTCTTCATGCTCAGATCCAGAACGTGCTGGTTCACAAGACGGACGGCACCGTGGTGCGCTACAATATGCAAGACATAGAAAGCATCACCATCGAGGACATCCCCAAATGGGCCAACCGCTCGGAGTCGGCACGTAAACTCTTGACCTACATGGAGGAGAACACGGGCAAGAAGATGCTCACCGGCACGCATGCCTGTGTGAACTACAACACATACGAGGCCGACTGGGTGTATAGCCACACGGGCAAATACCCCGCCATCAACTGCATCGACTTCATCCACGACATCTACTCCTCATCGGGCGGATGGATTGACTACAACAACCAGACGATGTGGAAGAACTGGACGAACAAGCGTGGCGTGATGGCTGCCATGTGGCACTGGAATATGCCCTCGAACGATGGCAAGAGCGACACCTGCACACCAGGCACGGAAGACGGGCAGACGAGCTTCCGTCCCTCTGCCATCTTCGATCCCACCTCCGAAGGCTACCGCACCATGATAGCACGCATCGACCAGGTGGCAGCATGGATGAAACCGATGGCCGACGCACGCATCCCCGTCATCTGGCGTCCACTGCACGAGGCACAAGGCAACTGGTCGGACGCCAATCCCGGCACCTCCTGGCACAAGGCATGGTTCTGGTGGGGCATCGACGGTCCGGAAGCCTTCGTGGAACTGTGGCGCGTGATGTACGATCGCATGGTCAACTATCACGGTCTGGACAACCTGATATGGGTGTTCAGTGCCGGCGATTCCAAGCGGTGGTATCCTGGCGATGAATATGTGGACATTGTCACCTATGACTTCTACAACCAGACACTTAAGGCTATGCACAACATCTACGACATGTTTGAACGGCTCTATCCTGGCAAACTGCGTGCCATTGGCGAGTTCGGAAACATACCCAAGATGTCAGATATATGGGCTGATGGTCAGTACTGGAACTACATGATTCCCTGGTGGGACAATGCGCGTACCAGCGATCCCAAGAGCGATGCTTTCAAGCTGACCGACCACAACAATGCCAACATAGACTACTGGAATGATGCCCTGAAGTGTGATTTCATCATCACTCGCGACGAATTACCCAACTTCAGGTAATGCTTTTCAAAATAAAATGGTAAATTTGCTACGACAATCTTATAAGCAAATCCATAAGAATCCAAACATGATACGATGAAGCCTTACAAATTCCAACCTTATCTCAAGACGACCCTATGGGGCGGCTATCAGATAGCTCCCTACAAGGGAATCTATACCGCCCAGCCCAACATCGGCGAAAGTTGGGAAATAAGTGGTGTTCCCGGCCACGAAAGCGTTGCCATCGACCGCGGACTCATCGGAGATGTTGACCTTGGCCTAACCCTTACAGAACTGATTGATAAGTATAAGGGACTGCTCGTTGGCGATCGTGTTTACAAGAAGTACGGCAACAAGTTCCCCATCCTTGTCAAGCTCATTGACTCTCGGCAAGACCTTTCCGTGCAAGTTCATCCAGATGACAAACTGGCTCTTGAGCGCCATGGCTGTGCCGGTAAGACTGAAATGTGGTACGTTATCAAAGCCGACATCGGTGCCAAGATCTATAGTGGCTTGCGCAAAAGTATCTCTCCCGATGACTATGAACGCCTAGTCATCGAGAATGATGTCGAGGCTGATAGCAAGGGGGAGAACCCTATGGCGTCCGTCATTGCTACACACGAGAGCCACGATGGCGATCTCTATTTCCTTCCCGCCGGACGCCTCCATGCCATTGGTGCCGGGAACTTCCTTGCCGAGATTCAGCAGACCAGCGACATCACTTATCGTGTGTATGATTTCGGACGCAAGGATGCCCACGGAAAACCCCGCGAACTGCACGTTGAACAGGCCAAGGAGGCTATTGACTATCGGGTATGGCCCGAGTACCGCACCTCCTATGACAGTACAAAGCCAACCTCACAGCTTATCAACTGTCCTTACTTCACCGTTCATCGTGTCGTTGTACAGGTAGCTGCTCAGATCGATTTTCAATGCGATTCCTTCGTCGTCGTACTCTGCCTTTGGGGCGAGGCCAACATCAACGGTATCCACATTCGTCAAGGCGAGACGGTGCTGGTGCCTGCCAGCGAGAACATCCTCTACATTTTCGGGAATGCCACGTTCCTTACTGCCACTATGTAGAGTGACATGCACGATTGGGTGGCGTGTAAAATTTTATCCTATATTTTCATAAGTTACTAAATAATCAGAGAAGCATGCGTAAGACATTTCTTCTACTCCTCACTGCCATAAGCCTGTCGGCGGCGGCACAGCGTGAGCGCATCAGCATGGACGATCAGTGGCAATTTGCACTGGGACATGCAAGCGACTACAACAAGGACTACATGGCTGGAACAGAATATTTTAACTATCTGACCAAGGCCAACTCCATACACAACGAGGCTCCCTATGTCCTGAAGTTCAAACCAGGCAACGAATGGAAGTCGGTAGCCCTGCCTCACGACTGGGCAGTGGATCTTCCTTTCAATGGCTCAGCCAGCTACAGCCACGGCTTCAAGCAGGTGGGATGGAAATACCCAGAGACAAGTGTGGGATGGTACCGCAAGACGTTCCATCTGCCCGAGAGCGACCGAGGTCGTCATGTGCGCCTGCAGTTCGACGGTATCTTCCGCAATGCACAGGTGTGGGTAAACGGATTTCTGGTGGGTCAGGAACCGAGTGGCTACGCATCGCAGGACTACGACATCACCGACTACCTGCTCTACGGCAATGGAGAGAAGCAGACCAACCTCATTTGCGTGCGCGTTGATGCTTCGCTCGAGGAGGGTTGGTTCTACGAGGGTGCGGGCATCTACCGCCACGTATGGATGGAGAAGATGGCCCCCCTGCACATCGCCACCGATGGCACCTTTGCACACTTTACACTCAATGATAATTTCACCGAGGCGCAGATGACCCTCGAAACGGAAGTGGTGAATGACGGCAACAAGCCCATCAGCAGCTACAGCGTGCAGCATGCACTCATCGCCCCCAACGGCGACGTCGTGGCCACAATGACGAACGAGGGTAAAGCACTGGCTCCACGCGAGATGGCCATAACGAAGAGCGAGACAAAGGTAAAGAACCCTGCCTTGTGGAGTTTGGAGACGCCCCAACTATACAAGGTGCGTACACGCATCATCGTAAATGGACAGATGGTGGACGAACACATTACCCGAACCGGTATCCGCGACATCAAGCTCGATGCCGACAAGGGACTCTTCCTCAACGGCAAGCACGTCACGCTGAAGGGTGTGGACTGCCATCAGGATCACGCTGGCGTAGGTGCTGGTATCCCCGACGGCTTGCAAGCATACCGCATCGAACGGTTGAAGTGGATGGGCGTGAATGCCTATCGTGCCAGCCACAATCCCATGACGCCGGCCTTGCTTGACGTGTGCGATTCATTAGGTATTTTGGTATACGAGGAGAACCGACTGATGGGCATCAATCCCTTCCAACTCGACGTACTGAAGGGGATGATACACCGTGACCGCAACCACCCCAGCGTCTTCTGCTGGAGCGTGGGCAACGAGGAGTGGGGCATCGAATGGGAAGACCGTGGCGAACAGATTGCCGCCACCATGACGGCCTACGCCCATCAGGCCGACCCCACACGCCCCGTCAGTGTGGCTTCAGCCAGCGGTCCGCACATCCTGCGCGGTGTTGACGTGGCTGGCTACAACTACATCAAGCAGCACCACATCGACGAGGATCGTCAGCGCTATCCCAAGCGCATCGCCTTGGGTAGCGAGGAGACGACGGGATGCGGCACACGTGGCGTATATGCTCCCTGCGACAAGAGCACGGGACGCATGCCCTCAATGAACTACACACTCTCGCCCAGCGATTCGGTACACTTTGCCACAGAGTATGGTTGGAATTTCTACCACGACCGTCCCTGGCTGTTGGGTGTGTTCTACTGGACGGGCTTCGACTATCGCGGCGAGCCAGTACCCTTGGGCTATCCTGCCACAGGCAGCCAGTTCGGATTGCTGGACTACTGCGGTTTCCCCAAGGACGAGGCTTACTACCTCAAGGCATGGTGGACGGACGAACCGATGGTACACATCCTGCCCCACTGGAACCTGCAAGGTCATGAGGGCGAGGCAGTACGCGTGCAGGTGTTCAGCAACTGCGACGAGGTGGAACTCATCGTGAATGGTAAGAAGATGGGACGTAAACCGATGCCTCGCAACGGCCACTTGGAGTGGACAGCCACCTACAAGCCCGGCAGCATCCAGGCCATTGGCTACAATAAGGGAAAGAAGACTGCTACCGAGCGACTGGAGACAACCAGCGAGGCCACACACGCCAAGGCCGCCGTGTCGCGTCACGCTGACATACACGTGCTGGACATCTCGCTGCTCGACAAGAAGGAACGCCTCGTACCCACAGCCAGCGTACCTGTCACCATCCGTATTGAAGGCAATGCGCGCATCGTGGGTGGCGGCAATGGTGACTCGGCCTTCACGGGCATGGAGCGTCCCACCGATGCTACAGCCAAGACTTTCCGTATGAGCAGTTTCAACGGCCATGCACAGCTCATCCTGCAATCCCCCGACGGCGACTTCACCTACGACATCAGCGTGGAATAGCATTCCACCAAATCGAATCCTCGAAATATCGAAACCTCGAACCATCGATTCCCCGAAAAATCGAACCATCGAATCCTCGAATCCTCGAATCCTCGAAAAAAAACGAAAAACCCCTCATGAAAAAGATAGTTTTCAGCCTTTTGGGCATGCTCTTCATTATGACAGCATCCGCTCAGATGTTCCCCGACTTCAGCAAACTGAATTTCGGTTGTGACGGCAACAGTATTACCTCTGGCAACCAATGGTCTGCCACGGTGGTCAAGCAGTTGGGCTTTGCCACGCATCACAACGTGGCAGTAGGTTCGGCCACATGGGCTTGCCATGCCGACACGCAAGACTATGGTTCTGAAGGATTTGCAGGCATCTCGGGTGGATGGCAACCCACCGACGATGCACACGAGATGCAGATGCGCCACAACAACACCTCGAAGGTACACATTCAGAAGTTCATTGCTGAGGTAGAGTCTGGGCAGTATCCCGAACCCGATGTATTTGTATTCTCCATGGGCACCAACGATGGCAAGTTGGGATCGGCCGAAGAGGCTCTCAAGGGCAAATCGCTGGACGAGGTAGACGTGACCACCATGGCTGGCGGTGCCCGTTGGGCCATCCAAACCATCATCGAGCACTATCCCAACTGTCGCGTATTCGTCTGCACACCCATCCAAACGGCCAATCCCGGCCACAATGAAATGAACCTGCGCAAGATTGAGATTATGCGCGAGATATGCCGTTCGCTCAGCGTTCAGATGATCGACTGTTATGGCGAGAGCGGCATTACAGAGAAATTGGAGAATGGTCATGGCGAGCGTTATCTGCGCGACGGTCTGCATCCTGCCGAGGAGGGACAACAGCTGATGGGTCGCTACATCGCCAAGGAGATTCGCAACAATTACTTTTAACGATGAAGAGATTCGCGATAATAACACTGGCCTTTTGTGCTGCGCTTGGCGGTTGGGCTCAAGGCTACAAACTGCAGCTCAACAAGGAGACGGGCATCTACGATAAGGGCGAACGCATCGTGGCCCGCTTGCAGGGACAGACTGCTGTCGGCGACACGCTCAGCCTGCAAGTGGTGGTCAACAACCGTGTGGTGGCCGAGCAAGCAATCCACTATCAAGGGGGAGACCAGGTCGTCTACAACCAGGCTGTGGATTCTACCTGTGCCGTGATGCTGGAGATACGCAAACGGCAGCGTCTAGCCACGTCCATCGGCTTTGTGGTATCGCCCGAGGGCTTCCGTCCCGGCTACGAAGAACCCAAGGACCTGATGGACTACTGGACCAGTCAGAAGAAACAGCTGCAGGCCTTGCCCTGGCAAGTGAAAAGCACGCCGCTGCAGGTGCCCGATCAGTATCTAGGCAAATACCAATGCCAGGATGTTGAGATCAACTGCCTCGGTCCTGCCCCTGTGCGTGCCTACATGGCCAAGCCCGTGGGAGCCAAGAAGAAGTCGCTGCCCATCATCATCCTGTGCCGTGCAGCCGGCGTCAGCGGCAACTGGTGTCGCTGCCAGGTGGGCGAGTGCGTAGGCAACGCTGCGTTGGGCAACGGAGCACTGAGCCTCGACATCAATGCCCACGGTATGCTCAACGGGCAGACGGACGATTACTACAAGATGCTGGAGGATGGGCTGCTGCACAATTACTTCGAGCACAATGCCGCCGACCGCGAGACCTATTATTTCCACGGAATGTACCTGCGCCTGCTGCGCGCCATCGAGTATATGACGCGTCAGCCCGAATGGGACGGCAAGCGCATACTCGTCATCGGCGAGAGCCAGGGTGGGGGACAGGCAGTGGCAGCCGCCGGACTCGACAGCCGCGTATCGGCCGTCGTGCTCAATGTGCCCGCCATGCAGGACCTGGGCGGTGCGCGTGCCGGTCGTCGCAGCGGTTGGCCTCAACCTATCGAGAATCATGCCCGATTGGAGCGTACGATGCTAGACAGCACCCTACCCTACTACGATGGGGCGCAGCTTATCCGCCATTCGCGTGCCGAGATCTATTGCGAGATGGGGCTTATCGACACCACCTGTCCGCCCAGCGCCGTATGGGCATCGCTCAACGTAGCCCCCGGCAAGAAGACCATCAACTGTGTGCCTTTCCGCACTCATGCCTGGCCTAGTGGCGAGGATTTTCCAGTATGGAACAAACTCTATTACCAGCCCCGTCTGGATTTCATCAACAATTATCTAAAATAAGAACACACACGAACAATCGTAACATCGTAACATCGAACAATCGAAACATCGAAAATTCGAACAGTCGTAACATCGAAAAATCGGAAAATCAAACAATATGAAAAAGTTAACATTCATCATCCTTGCCCTACTGGCGTGTACCGGCATGCGTGCCCAGAAATGGGAGAAGATTGGCGACCGCCCACAGATGGGTTGGAGCACCTGGAACAAGTTTGCAGGCAACATCAACGAGGACATCATCCGTGGCATTGCCGATGCCATGGTGGAGTCGGGCCTCAGCGAAGCCGGATACACCTATATCAATATTGACGACTGCTGGCACGGCAAGCGCGACAAGGACGGCTTCATACAGCCCGATGCCAAGAAGTTCCCGAGCGGTATGAAGAGTCTGGCTGACTACATACACGGCAAGGGTCTGAAACTGGGTATCTACAGCGACTGCGGCACGGGCACCTGTGCCGGTATGCCGGGCAGTTTCGGCCACGAGTATCAAGACGCACTGCAGTATGCCCGTTGGGAGGTGGACTACCTCAAGGAGGACTGGTGCAATACCACCAACATCAATGCCATCGGTGCCTACCAGTTGATGAGCGACGCGCTACGTGAGGCAGGTCGCCCCATCTTCCTCAGTATGTGCGAGTGGGGGCAGCATCAGCCCTGGAAGTGGGCCAGTGAGATTGGTCACAGTTGGCGCATCGGTCCTGACATTTGGTGCAACTTCGACTCTACCCGCGTACACAAGGGTGGCTTCACCGACATCGGCGTGATGCAGTGCATCCGTCTGGCCGAACCGCTTCGCATCTACGCAGGCCCCGGCCATTGGAACGACCCCGACATGCTGGAGGTGGGCAATGGCATGGCTGTCAACGAGGATCGCGCCCACTTCACCATGTGGTGTATGCTGGCTGCTCCCCTCATCCTGGGCAACGACATCCGCAATATGAGTCAGGAGACCAAGGACATCGTGATGAACCGCGAGATGATAGCCATCGACCAGGACGAACTGGGCGTGCAGGGTCTGCATCTGCGCGACGAGCAGGGTCTTGAGTTCTGGTTCAAGCCCTTGGCTGGCGGCGACTGGGCCATGACAATCCTCAACCCCACCCAGGCTCCCATTACCTACGACCTCAACTGGCAACGCTTCAACCTCACCGACGACCAGGTAAGCAAGCGCAGCACGCAGTTTTACAACACCATCTACAAGGTGCGCGACCTCTGGGCACACAAGGACGAGGGCAAGACCATCACGAAGGACAAGACGTGGCGTACCGTCACCGTGCCTGCCCGCGACGTCATCAGTTATCGTCTCACGCCCAGCAAGCCAGCAAAGGCTGCCGTCCAGGGCAAGAAGCAGACTGCCCAACTGCTGACAAGTCTGCACAAGATAGCCAAGAGTGGCAAGTATATGTTCGGCCATCAGGACGACCCCGTATACGGCCACGGTTGGAAGGACGACGAGGATCGCTCGGACGTGAAGAGCGTGACCGGCGAGTATCCTCCCGTGATGGGCTTTGACCTGGGACGCATCGAACTGGGAGGCAAAGCCAATCTCGACGGTGTGCCCTTCGACCGTATGCGCAAGGAGATTATCCGTCAGTACGAACGCGGTGGCATGTCTACCCTGAGCTGGCATGCCGACAATCCATTGACTGGCGGTACGGCATGGGTCGAAGGCAAGGATAAGGCCGAACAGGAGAAGATGACCGTAGCCAGCATTCTCGAGGGTGGAGAGCAACATCAGAAGTTTGTGATGTGGCTTGACCACGTGGCCGATTTCCTCCTCTCGCTGAAGACCGAAGATGGCACCCCCGTGCCTGTTCTCTTCCGCCCCTGGCACGAGCACACCGGTTCGTGGTTTTGGTGGGGACAGAACATCTGCACCCGTGAGCAGTACGTCGCACTGTGGCGCCTCACAGCCAGCCGTCTGAAGCAGAAGGGTGTGGACAACGTGCTTTATGCCTACTCCTCAGGAATCGAGTGCGGTTCGAGCGAAGAGAAATACCTCGAGCGCTATCCTGGCGACGATATCATCGACGTCCTGGGCTTCGACTCCTATTGCATGGCCAAGCCCGAAGACAAGGCTGCCTTGAACCGATACACCCAGAGCATTGGCACTCTGCTGACAACCGTTTGCAGCGTAGCCAAGAAGCACGGCAAGGTGGCAGCCCTGACCGAGACGGGCTATGAGGGAATCCCCTCTGACAACTGGTGGACCGAGAACCTGGCACCCGGCATCGAGGGCCACAGCATCGCCTATGTACTCGTATGGCGCAATGCCCACGATATGCCCCGCCACCACTATGCCCCCTATCCGGGCCACCATGGTGTAAAGGACTTTGTCAAGTTCTACCAATCGCATAACACCAAAGTGAGGTAGTGAGGTAGCGAGGCTGTGAGGTTAGATTGAATACCCCGAAAGATCGAAAAATCGAAAACAAGCAAACTATTATGAACGACATTTTCAAAGATAGAAAGGCAAAGATCACGGAACGCCACGAGGCACTACTCTCTCGCCCCAACAAGCGCGAGGAACTGGGCAATGGCATCGTCGACCGCTACGAGAACCCTGTACTCACCGCTGCACACACTCCACTGGAGTGGCGCTACGACTTCAACCCCGAGACGAACCCCTACTTCATGGAACGCATCATGATGAACGCCACGATGAACAGCGGTGCCATCAAGTGGGGCGATAAGTATGTGGTGGTGGTACGCGTAGAGGGTGCCGACCGCAAGTCGTTCTTTGCCGTGGCAGAGTCGCCCAACGGCATCGACAACTTCCGCTTCTGGGACGAGCCCATCATCATGCCCGAAGGCGACAACGAGCCCGCCACCAACATCTACGACATGCGACTGACACGCCACGAGGACGGCTTCATCTATGGCCTTTTCTGCGTGGAGCGTCACGACGACAGTCAGCCCGCTGACCTCAGCGCAGCCACAGCCACCTGCGGCATCGCACGCACCAAGGACCTTGTCAACTGGGAGCGTCTACCCGACCTCGAGAGTCCCTCGCAGCAACGCAACGTAGTGCTGCACCCAGAGTTCATAGAAAAGGAAGAAATCGTAAATGGTAAATCGTCAAATCGTAAATATTATGCTCTTTACACGCGTCCGCAAGATGGCTTCATCGACACCGGTAGTGGCGGTGGCATCGGTTGGGCGCTCATCGACGACATCGAGCATGCCGAGGTGAAGGAGGAGATCATCATCAACGAGCGTCGCTACCATACCATCATGGAGGTGAAGAACGGCGAGGGCCCTCACCCCATCAAGACCCCCCAAGGCTGGCTGCACCTGGCGCATGGCGTACGCGCTTGTGCCAGCGGTCTGCGCTACGTATTGTATATGTACATGACGGCGCTCGACGACCCCACACGCACCATAGCCCAGCCTGGCGGCTACCTGATGGTGCCCAAGGGTGAGGAGTATGTGGGCGATGTGATGAACGTACTCTTCAGCAACGGTTGGATAGCCGACGAGGATGGCCGTGTCTTCATCTACTACGCCTCGTCCGACACCCGTCTGCACGTAGCCACCAGCACCATTGACCGACTTGTGGACTATTGTTTGCATACACCCGAGGATGGCCTCACCACCACAGCCTCGGTTAACACCATCAAGGATTTGATTAGGAGGAATCGCTCATGCTGAGGGAGAAGATAGCTTATGCGATGGGTGATGCCGGAGCGGGTGGCATCGTGTGGAAGGTGATGTGCATTGCCTTCCCCCTGTATTTTACCGATGTCTTCGGACTCTCGTTTGCCGATGCTGCGGTATTGATGCTCGTGGCACGTCTCTTCGACGTCGTCACCGATCCGCTTATGGGTAGCATTGCCGATCGCACCCAGAGCCGTTGGGGTACGTACCGCCCTTGGCTCATCTTTGGTGCCATACCCTTTGGCTTAGTCTTTGCTCTGCTGCTCACCACCCCCGACTTCGGTCCTGTGGGCAAGCGCATCTATGCCTATACCGTCTATCTGCTCATGATGGCCGTTTACACGATGGTCAACGTGCCTTACGGTGCGCTGTTGGACGTGATGACGGCCGACGATGACGAGAAGAACCAGTTCTCGGCTTATCGCATGGTTGGAGCCTATGCCATGGGGTTTGTTATGCTCGAAGCCTTTCCCTACCTGCAGCGTTGGGTGGGTGGCACACCCCAGCATCAGTATGCCATGGCGGGGTGGATACTGGGCGGCGTGGCAGCTGTGCTTACGCTCGTCTGTGGCTTGCTGACGCGCGAGCGCCTCAAGCCTGTTCGTGCAGAGAGGTTCTCCTTGCGGTAGTATGCCAACTTGTTGCACAATGGTCCTTGGCTACGCCTTACCGCCATGGGCATCTGTACCAATTTCTTCACCGGGTTCCGTTATGCTGTGGCGGGTTACATGATATCATACTGTCTGGATGGCGATGTCTCGATAGGTGGATTCCTTATCAACTACACCGTGCTGATGTCTTTCGGTGAAGTCACCTGCATGCTGGCGGGTGCTGCTGCACCGTGGTTCACCCGTCGGGTGGGCAGCAAGCGTGTCGCCTTTATGTGTGCTGCAGCCATCTGCTTCATCATCTCGGCTGCCACTTTCTTTGTGCCGATGTCCGCTAGTTACGTCTGGCTCATGGTGCTGCTGTTGGTGCTCTCATCGGTGGGCGTGGGCATCTATTCCCCCTTGCTGTGGTCTATGTATGCCGATGTGGCTGATTATACGACGCATCGCTTCGGCACCTCGTCGACGGGTCTCATCTTCTCGTCGGGCACGATGGCACAGAAGCTGGGGGGAGCTATCTCAGGTTCGCTCGTTGCCCTGCTTCTGAGTATGGCTGGTGCTCATATGGTACAGGACTCAACTGGCAGCCAGGTGCTCGATCCCTCGTCCATCACCGCCTCTGTGCGCACCATGGTGTGGGCTCTCTTCTCGCTTTTTCCCGCCCTGTTTGCCCTGATCATGGGTGTGTTGGCGTATGGTTTTAAACGAGTGGCGAACTCCCCCCAAAGCCCCCTCTAGCTCCCCGAGGGGAAAGCCCCCTCTGGCTCCCCTCAATGGGGAGGATTGCAGACTGGGTGGCGTAGGCACTGCGCAGTCTAATTATGAATTAATTATGAATTATGAATTAATTATGAATTATGAATTATGAATTGTGAATTCTCTTCCGAACTCTCCCGCATCCTCTCCTTTTGGTTGCGTATGCAGGATTGTGAGCATGGTGGCTACTACGGTCGCATGCGGGGCGACGGTACGCTGGTGCCCGATGCCCCCAAGGGCGGCATACTCAATGCCCGCATCCTGTGGTCATTCTCCGCTGCTTATCGACTCACTCGTCAGCCCGAGTATCTGCGTGCAGCCATCCGTGCCGAGGAGTACATCATGCGCTATTTTGTGGACCGCGAGTATGGCGGTACGTATTGGGAGGTGGACTGCCTCGGACGCCCTGTGGATCGCCACAAACAGTTCTATGCACAGGCCTTCATGTTGTACGGCCTTACCGAGTTTCTGCTGGCCACGCGCGATGAATGCGGCATGGAAGAGATGAATGAAGAGGCTGGCAGGCTGGTCGTGTCGCTCTATGAACTCATTGAGCGGTACGGTCATGACCCGCTGTATGGTGGCTATATTGAGGCTTGTACGGAGGATTGGGGCGTGATGGAGGTTATGTGTCTGTCGGCAGTGGACGATAACCAACCCAAGTCGCAAAACACCCATCTGCACATCCTCGAGGCCTATACCAACCTTATCCGTTGCCTGAACGAATGCCCTGCTTTGCAGGCTTTTTTCTCGATGGCATCCTTGCGCCATCCCGTCGAGGCACAGCGCGAGCTTATCGGTCTTTTTTGCGACCACATCCTCAATGCCGACACCATGCATCTCGACCTCTTCTTTACGATGGATTGGGGGCGTGCGGGGCATCAACGCGAGAGTTACGGTCACGACATTGAGTGCTCGTGGCTGATTCACGAGGCCGTTCTGGTGTTGCGCGATGAGGCTCTGTTGCAACGGGTGCAACCCATCGTTCGCGCTGTGGCTCGTGCGGCTGAGGCTGGGCTAAACAATGACGGGTCGATGACTCACGAAGCAAACCTCGACACCCATTATCGCGAGCCCGACCGTCACTGGTGGGTGCAAGCCGAGACCGTGGTGGGCTACTACAATATCTATCAGCGTTGGGCCGACGAGCAGGCTCTGGAGCACGCCCTCGGCTGTTGGCACTACATCAAGACGCATCTCTTGGATGACTGCCATGGCGAGTGGTATTGGAGTTGCGACGAATGGGGCAACCCCAACGTCCATGATGATCTGGCTGGCTTCTGGAAGTGTCCCTATCACAATTCACGCATGTGCATCGAGATGATTCGTCGCACCCGTGAGCAGTAAGCTTGCCATTGCCTCCTTACTTTGTTATGTGCCCAGCACCACGCTTATGGTGAGTCCCCCTCCGGGTGTGGCGGTGGCCATGCCTCCGTATTGCAGGGCGATGTTCTAGGGTCAGAGGGACAGGTACATTGACCCTGCCTTGTGAACCAACGTACCTCTCCCTCTGACCCTGTTGTTTCTACAGCAACTCTTCAGGCATCAGCGTAGTGTTTTTGCATTTTTAACGCCGATTTCTTGCATGTTTGAAAAGAAATGAGTAGTTTTGCGGCATAAAACAATCTACTGACTATCATGGCACAGAGCGAGAGCAGATATATCAATATACTGACGGACTACGGTTTCAAGCGTGTCTTCGGTGACGAGGAGGTGATGAGGGCCTTCCTTACCGACCTGTTGCAACCCAAGTCACCCATCAGCAAGATTACCTTTCTGGACAAGGAACTGGATGGACTGTCACAATATGAACGTGGCGTGGTCTATGACCTCTTCTGTACCATGGAGAACGGTGACGAGTTCATCGTGGAGATGCAGAACCGCAGTCAGCCTCATTTCGCCGACCGCATCCTCTACTACCTCTCCCGCTCCTTCTCCAGTCAGGTAGAGAGAGGGGACAAGGAGTGGGACTTCAGTCTGAAACCCGTCTATTG
>CALZKW010000033.1 GCA_945788095.1 uncultured Prevotellaceae bacterium
ATGCTTATGGATTTAGGGATGAAGAGTACTTCAAACTGCGGCTATATGCACTACATGATTGCCGTATCACTCGAAAGGTCGGATGAACCTTTTTTTGTGGGTTATTGCGCGAATTCTACCGAAGGAAAACCGAAGGAATCCCGAAGGAATCCCGAAGCCTTAAAAAGGCCACCAACTTTTCTTCTTGGGGGCGTCCTCCTGGTCGAGAAGGATTTGAGCGTAGGTCTTCTTCTCGTGTATGATGCGATAGATGGTGCCCCAGTCGGGCAGACCGGCTATGCCACGGTCGTCGATGAAGAGGTCTGCCTTGAGCTTGCGGCTATAGTGGCGGTTGCGCTCCTTGTCCTCCTCGGGGTAGTCCTTGTTGATGGCATAGAATTCCACACCGCGTTTTTTGCACCATTCGATGGCCTCGTCGAGGAGCTGGCCCTCGCGCACTGTCCAGAGTATGAGCTTGTGACGATCAGCGATGAGTTGACGCATAGTCTGGGTAGCAAATGGCAGTTCGGAGCCAATCTTTGGGTACTTGTCGGTGACGATGGTGCCGTCGAAATCAATAGCAATTGTCATAGTCTTTGTGGTTTTGCTTGTTTATGGGAACAAAGGTAGGGAATATAATCCAATAATCCATAGACACTGGGGATAAAAATCGTGCTCCAAAGATGTTATTTCAATGGAATAGTTTGCTGCTTTGCAGAAAACTTAGTAGTTTTGCCCACAGATTGAAGCGTGTATAGTAGACAATCAAAGCCATATACTA
Organism: uncultured Prevotellaceae bacterium; assembly: GCA_945788095.1. Taxonomy (GTDB): domain Bacteria; phylum Bacteroidota; class Bacteroidia; order Bacteroidales; family Bacteroidaceae; genus Physcousia. The sequence continues at coordinate 761 of CALZKW010000033.1, forward strand.
ACCCCAAATACAAGGACCATGAAGAAAAACTACTTCCTTACACTTATCTGTGTCTTATTGCTGGTCGCCTCGAAGGCGTCTGCATGGTCGTATAATATCCCTGCAGAGAATGATGTCCTGATGCAGGAGTACGGCTTGAGTCTCTACAAGTACTACGACTTCTTTAATGGTATGTCAAGCCCTTCGGATTATTTCTCTGATGGTGCAGGCAATCGTGTGAGCGGCGACGGATGCTTTGTACTCTCTACCGACAAGGCCTCCATCAAGCTCAATGGCTTTGATGCTTTCCAAGTACAAAAGCCCGTTGAAATGGGCAATTTCTATATCGGTATTGGCACCGGAGCCATCAATCTCCGTGCCGGTGTGGGCAAGGACGGCCTCCACAACTATGGTTCTGGTTCGCGCTTCATGGCTATCAGCGATGTGAAGGCGGGCCAGATTGTCGTTTGTCAGTGGGGATGCACCACCACTCGAGGCACAGTCTGCCAGCCCAGCAATGCTCTCAAGGGCGGCGATGCCTGCACATGGACCGACATCACAGAGGAAATCCACGAGAAACAGAAGGAGATATGGGCCACCTCGGAGTGGGACTACGACCCCGAATATCCCGGTGATGAGGAACACGCCGTGGAGACCATCGTACCTGGCACCCCTGATGCCTTCAGTTATTGGCGTGCAGAGAGCGATGGCTACTTTGTCATCGAGCTCCAGCGCGACATTGCCGTGCAGGGGCTGCAGATATGGCTTGATGCCAGTGCCGGTGAGTCAGTGGCATCGCCTACCATGAAGGTGGTGGGTGTAGATGGCGCAGCGCGTAGCATCCAGCTGACCAGTGGCGAAAGTACTCTGGGCAATGAATGCACCGTATGGTATGGCCTGGAGGACGAGCCTGCTCTCTATCTCGAGGATACCGACGAGGTGCTCCGTGTGGACACCATATATGTAAAGGATGAGGACGGCAATCCCACCAACGAGGTGGAGGAGATACGCATCACCTACAAGCAGCAGCTCTCTGCCGAGGATTGGGCAGAGGGTGTGGCTGGTTCGAATATCTACAACAACGCTCCCTTTATTGTATCTGCCGAGGATGACACCAACGGCGATGGCATTGTGACCATCCACGCCGCCACTGTGTCGAGCACCGGCAACTTCTCTGACATTGTGGATTATAATGTCAGTGTAGACCAGATTACCCTCAATGCTCCCTATGTCACCCTTATTGGTCTCGACCACACCATGCGCCAGTATCAGTTGGGCTGGAACAACAATACGCTATGCGGTGAGGAGTATCAGCTCAAGGTGACCGTCGATGGCGAGGAGATAGATGCCCAGATAGGCGACACCTTCGAGGCAGAAAATACCATTGCAGCCAAGGCCACATCGGCAGGTTATGAGGACGGCGTCCTGGCCGAAGAGCCCGTCATGAATCAGGGCATAGACTACTACCGTAAGGATGCTGTGGCAGCAGCTGAGGAACGTCACGACTGGGACTTCGTACACCTTACCCCCGATCAGTACGAACTCATCCAGGGCACCTACAGCGACACCATTGCCTATATCCGTCCCAATGCAGAGGACGAGACCAAGATGGACACCACCTTCTACACCCGCGACGCCTTTGCTGCCCTGGTGGCTGAGGGCATCTTGATGCAGGAGGATGGCACACCCTGGCACCCCGTAGAGTCGGGCTGGTGGTATGACGCAGCCAAGACCCGCGCTACGCTCAACGTCATTGAGGGCGGCCTGGACCAGAACGCCAACGGCTACGGCTATGTGGAGGATACCTACGTGCAGCTCTTCGACCGCGGTCTCAGCGTTAGCTGTGCTCCCAATGCCAACAATGCCAGCTCCATCTTCGTCTACAACAACAATGACCTGGGCTGCTACTTCATGTCGCGCCCCACGCTGACCTTCACCCGTCAGGCTGCAGCTGCAGGCGAATATGTGCTCATCTATCAGGGTGCCGGTGGCAGCAACTTCACCAACTCACGCTGGCCCTCGCTCTACCCTGTGCCCCATGACGACCTCCTCTCAGTGACACTCCAGAGCGGCGGTGTGCATGTCTTCTACATCGACGTCTATACCACCGACGAACTGCCCACTGATGGCGTCGAGGCGCTTCGTCCAGCCACCACGGACAACAAGGTCATCTACGACCTCCAGGGTCGCCGTCTCTCGGCAGGCACCCTCAAGGCTGGCATCTATATCAAGGGTGGCAAGAAGATCGTGGTTAAGTAGGCCCTCACGCGTACATTATGTTATATAACCATATAAGAGATAACCATTTATTAATTACTAAACAATCAAAACAACATGAAAAAGCGTTTACTTCCCATCTTTTTGATGGCATTTGTAGCGTTTACTGCACAGGCAGGCGTGGGTGACGACCTCACCAGCCGCTTCCTGCAGAATGCTGACTTCTCGGCGGACGAGCCCGTCCGTGCGGGTATCTGTACCTACGACTACGACATGTCGAAGAATGGTACATCACTCTATGGCCAGCAGGTCGTGACAGGTTGGATTGCCAGCAATCCTACCGACAACGAATTGGTGGCAGACCGTACAGACGGCCGTAATGCCCGCGCAGCTGGTATCTTCGAGCTGGGCAAGCAGTATGTGTCAGACTACACCGGCAACGACGATGATTTCACTCCCATCTTCCTCGGTGGTACAAGCTATCTTACACCAACTCCCGAGTCAGGTATCCAGAATGGCAAGGTGCTCGGTCTGCTCGCTGTATGGGGCGCCAATGTGCAGTACACCCAGGAGGTGACCCTCCCCGCTGGTGCATACAGCATCGAGGTGCCCGTCTACAACGGTGGCGGTGATGGCACTGTTGGTGCCAACAAGTTCGGTTTTATTGCCGGCGACCAGTCATTCGTGTCTGAGATGACCACATGGCCCGTGAATGAGTGGACCACCATGACCATCAACTTCCAGGTGAAGGAGGAGACCACTGGTGTCATCTCATTGGGTTACACCGCTTCAGGTAGCGGTTCAGGCTCTATGCCCAAACTCTACATCCCCTACGTCAAGGTGCTCGAGGGCGACAAGGCCGCTCTCGACAAGGCTGAGGTGGACAAGCTCAAGGAGACCCTCCTCGAGGTGCTCGAGATCTCTGAGGAGCTGAGCGTCAATATCGATGCTGAGCTCGCTGTATACGAAGACGAGAACGCCACCCTGGATCAGGTGCAGGCGGCTATCGACTCTCTCAAGGAGAAGAACGCCAACGCCATGACCGACTTCACCGACTACTTCATCAACAATGCACACTTCTCGCTCGGTACTCCTCTCGACAATGGTGTATGTACCTATGCCAAGGATAAGGAGGTCAACGCGACTACCTATGCAGGTATGCAGCCCGTGGAGTGCTGGACATCAAGCGATGGCAAGACTGATGTTGACGGCAAGGCTGCCGGTCTCTTCCCCGTGGGTGGTGGCGAGCAGACATGGCTCGGCGGAAAGAATCAGGGTTTTGTACCTCCCACCCAGAAGGCCAATGGTGCTACAGATGGTAACGTGTTCGGCTTCGTAGCTTGCTGGTCCGCACAGGCCAACTACACTCAGAATGTAACCCTCCCTGCTGGTTCGTATACCATCACCATTCCTACCTACAACTCAAAGGGTGGTACCCAGGCCATTGACAAGAACCTCTGCGGTTTCATCGCTGATGATGGCACTGAGTATCTCGCCACCACGACTGTATTCGCAGTCGACGAGTGGAAGAACGAGACCATCAAGTTCAAGCTCGAGGAGGAGACCTCAGGTGTCATCTCTATCGGCTACAAGGCTGCCAATGCGGGTTCGGGCAACATGCCCCACCTTTTCATCGACGAGTTCACCCTCATGTTCAACGGTCTCACCAGCATGGATCCCAGCCTCATTGCCCTCAATGGTGCTATCCGCAATGGTGAGTCGTATGTAGACGCCGACGCGTTCTGCGAGGCTGCTCTCAAGGCTGCCCTCGAGGAAGCTATCGAGAAGGGTACTGAGCTCAAGGAGGCCGGCAGCTCTGATGCTGAGGCCAACGTGGCAGCTACCACTGCTATCAACGATGCCATCACCGCTCTTAAGGCCAGCGTGGCTACCTACGCTAAGTTTGCTGAGTTCATCGGTGGCAAGTTGACCAACACTATCGAGAAGTACACCGGCACTGAGCTCGAAGAATTCGCAGGTCAGCTCTCTGATGCTCTCGATACCTATACCTATGGTATGGAGGATGGTGAGTACACCACCGAGCAGATCAACGAGATCATGAACGGCTTCGACGCTACCGTCGTAGCAGCCGTACAGGACGCTCTCGCTCTCGCTGCTCAGGACACCGAGGCTCACAACATCGACATCACTTGCCTCTTTGCCGACAAGAACCTCGACTATGCCAATAACAACGTGAATGGCTGGCAGAACGAGACAGGCACCGACAAGTACCTGAGCCGCGTACAGACCGCTGAGGTATGGGGCCAGAACGCATTCTATGTATCACAGACCCTCAACAACCTCCCCGCAGGTGTATACGAGATCTCTGTTCCCGGTTTCTACCGCGCTGCAGCCAACGACGTCAACTACGACCAGTACAATGGTGGTAGCGTCAATGGTAAGGCTTACCTCGTGGCAGGTGGCAACAGCACTCTGCTCAAGAACGTGGCTACCCTCGTTAGCAGCGAGCAGGACGACCAGCACGACGGTACCATCGTAGACGGCGAGACCTACGTGCCCAACAGCAACAACGCTGCCCACTGGTTCTTCTACGACCAGGAGGACAAGAGCAACGTCATGAACTCAGTGCGCGCTGCACTCGCAGAGGCAGGTGACCTCACCATCGGTGTGCGCGGTGTTGACCTCGAGGGCGACAACTGGGTAGTATGGGGAGCATTCAATGTAGTATTCAAGGGCTACGACGGCATGGAGAGCGCTCTCTACAGCGAGCTTCAGGCTAAGGAGGTTGAGGCAGGCGAGGTAGCTGGCGATGCAAGCATCGTAGTGGCTGCCGACAGCCAGATCAACGACGCTATGGCTAAGGCTGAGGAGTGCACCGAGGAGTCTTCTGTAGAGGAGCTCACCGATGCTATCAAGTCGCTCAACGCAGCTATCGCATATGGCAAGGAGTCTGTAGTACTCGTAGAGAAGTTGGGCAATGAGCTCAGCGTCTACACCGAGGCTCTCATGGGTCAGGTGGAGAGCGACGAGCCCACATTCGTAGCCCTCACCGAAGAGATTTACGGATGCCTCTCCGATGGCTTCGAGAGCAATGACCAGATCAACGGCTTCATCGCAGGTCTCCAGAACGGTTGGGCTCGCTACGTACAGTATCCCGTGCTCAACTCTGCTTCTATCGAGGTTCCCGCTGACATCACCGCAGCCATCCTCAACGCTGGCTTCGAGGGTATCACCCACGACCAGACCATCGCTTCGGGCGAGGGCAACGGCGACTACTGGACCAAGGAGCGTGATGGTGGTAACGACTTCGGCTACGAGGCAGGTGTATACGAGAACTACAACAGCAACACCTTCAGCATCTCGCAGACCATCAAGGGGCTCGAGCCCGGTTTCTACACCGTCAAGGTACAGGGCTTCTATCGCGCTGGTTCTAACCAGGACAACGCTAACGCATTCGTAGGCGACTCACTCACCTCTACCGTTCAGTTCTTTGCCAACGGTGCCGTAAAGAACCTCAACAACCAGATGGAGAACGGTTCGAACGGTGAGGCTGCAGGCGAGGGTGCTGAGGTGGCTATCACCGTAGGCGACAACGCTGAGTACTTCGTGCCCAACGACCGCACCGCTTGTGCTGCTCTCTTCAGCATCGGTCTCTACGACAACAGCATCAACTGCGAGGTTGGCGAGGACGGTGTGCTCACCATCGGTCTCAAGAAGGAGACTCACGTAGGTGGCGACTGGACTCCATTCGACAACTTCCGTCTCTACTACCTCGGCAAGAATGCTCCCGATGCTATTGAGAACATCACCGGCAATGCCACCGGCAGCGTACGTGCTACCAGCATCTACAATGTCAATGGCCAGCTCTCTGGCCGCCTCCAGAAGGGTGTCAACATCATCAAGCAGACCCTCTCTGACGGTCAGGTACGCGTGACCAAGGTATTGGTAAAGTAATCACTACATTACCATAATATTAAACTCTGTAGGCGTCCCGCTCTGCACAATGCAAGAGCGGGACGCTCTTTTTGGTATATTTCTCTGTGCAATTCGTTATTTGTCATTTTTATTTCTTACCTTTGCACGCGGATAATATAAAACGAAAGGAAATCTAATGAAGAAGATAGCTTATCTCTTGGGCGTCCTCGCCTTTATGCTTGTGAGTACCACCAGTTGTGTAAGCACCAAGAAGATTGTGTACTTCCAGGGTGCTGACACCATATACAGCCATGCACAGCGCATCCTTCAGCAGTACGAGCTCCGACTCAAGCCTGGCGACCAGGTGCTTATCAAGGTCACCTGCCCCGACCCCGAGCTCCTTACCGTCTTTGCACAGGATGTCATTATGGGTACTGCCGGCAACTCGTCGACACTCTCCAGCATGAATGGCAACATGACCAACCCCTACGGATTTACCGTCAGCAACCAGGGCGAGGTTAAGCTCCCCGGTATCGGCAACGTCAAGGTCATGGGTATGACCACCGAGGAGGCTGCTGCCTACATCGAGGAGCGCATACGTGCGGCCAACCTCATCGGCAAGCCTGAGGTCAGCGTTCGTCTGCTCAATGCCCGCGTATCGGTTGTCGGAGCTGTCAAGAACCCAGGTGTGGTAAGCCTCACCAGCGAGCGCAACAGCATCATCGACGTCATCTCGCAGTGCCACGACATCGATGACACCGGTCTTCGCTACAAGGTGAAGCTCTTCCGCGAGGAGAACGGTGAGCGCATGATGTACGACCTCGACTTCACCAAGGCCGACGTGTTCGACTCTCCCGCTTACTATGTGCAGCAGAACGACGTCATCTACGTCACCCCCAACAAGAGCAAGAGCGTCAAGAGCAGTGCCTTCTACACCTTCCTCAGCGCAGGTTCTAGCGTACTGGCTCTCGTATCTACCGTAGTATCTCTCTGCTACATCTTTACCAAGTAAGTCACGACACCCATAGGTGTCCGAGGCAAAATAACCCGGGTCATGGCATTGCCGCGACCCGGGTTCCTCAATGTATCAAGACCCGGGTGTCAGCCTTTCTGACACCCGGGTCTTTTTCGCCCCAAAACATATGGGTTCTGTTGCCGTAGCATATGGGTTCTGCTGCCGTAGCATATGGGTTCTGTTGCCACAGCATATGGGTTCTGTTGCCGTAGCATATGGGTCTTGTCAGACCAGCATATGGGTCTGCTGGGCTCGGTATAGGTCCCCACGAGAAAGGCCGCATCCGGTGCCTTTCCGGGCCTTCGGCAATGGGGTAGGGGGATTACTCCTCCTCGTTCATTTCGCTCATAAACTGCATGAACTTCTTGGCGAAGCGACTCACGCAGTGGCTGTATTCACACCACATGACGAGATAGACCACAAGGTCGAAACCAAGGAAGGAGAGGAGTATGATCAATGAGGTACTCATATTAGTCTATTTTTAGATTTTGATTTGCGGTGCAAAAGTAAGTGTTTATCTATTCTCCACCAAATGTCAACGCAAGAAATTTCTACTCAGCAGGAATTTGGCAGAGAAAGGAATCACCGAGAGGGCGAGCACGCCCCTCTGGGGCTTGAACTAAAAAAAGGAGTAAAAGGGAAGTTAAAAGGGAGTTATAGGGACGAATGTCTTGTTGCGGCATTCATATAATTCATCTGTAGGCAAGCTGCGAAGCCCCCGTCGGTCAGAGCACTACCCCCCCAAAAAAAAAATAATGTGGCACGCTGTGACATTTCATCACAGCTATGAATGCCTCATTTTACCTTAGTCGCCGAGCGCATGCCCGTTGACTTCGTCGAGCTAAATCTTCTTGTTAAATAAATTTTCCGTTCGCTCCGTTGTTAAACTCCTCCATACACTCCAATTTATCCCACTACCTACATCCCGTTGCCCCAAAAGTTAGCCTCTATGTATTTGCCCAGTTGACGCCAACTTGCTACGCAGTTAGAGCACAATTGCTCGCTAATTGGCGGTCTACACGCCATCTTTCTGTGCCGTAACGCCCACCAGCCGTTAAGGCATAAAAAAAGGTTGCCACCCTTGTGGGGTAGCAACCTTGTATCTTGATGTGTTAGCTAAGATTAAGCCTCAGCGGGAGCCTCGGTAGCCTCCTCAGCAGCGGGAGCCTCAGCGCCCTCAGCTACTACTGTGAATGCTACGTGAGCAGTTACCTCCTTGTGGAGACGTACGTTAGCTACGTACTCGCCTACAGACTTAACGTCCTTAACCTGGATGATCTTGCGGTCGATCTCGATGCCCAGCTTCTGGAGCTCCTCAGCAATCTGGATGTTGTTTACGCTGCCATAGATAGCGCCGGTAGCGCTCACCTTAGCGGTGATGGTCAGAGCCACAGCATTAATCTTCTCAGCGAGAGCCTCGGCGTCAGCCTTGATCTTAGCGAGCTTGTGAGCGCGCTGCTTGAGGTCCTCAGCCAATACCTTCTTTGCAGAGGGAGAAGCGATGACTGCCTTGCCAGTGGGGATAAGATAGTTACGACCGTAACCAGACTTTACATTCACGATATCGTTCTTGAAACCCAAGCCGATAACATCTTCCTTCAATATAATTTCCATATATCTTACCTCCTATTTATTATTTCATCAAATCGGTTACGAAGGGCAGCAGGGCGAGGTGACGAGCACGCTTCACAGCCTGAGCCACACGACGCTGATACTTCAGAGAAGTGCCGGTGATACGGCGGGGGAGAATCTTACCCTGCTCGTTGAGGAACTTCTTGAGGAATTCAGGATCCTTGTAGTCGATATACTTGATACCGCTCTTCTTGAAACGGCAATACTTCTTCTTCTTAGTGTCGATAGCAGGAGCTGTCAAATAACGAATTTCTGATTGTGCCATGTCTTAAGCCTCCTTTTTGTTGTTTCTACGCTTTTCAGCATACTGTGCTGCGTACTTCTCCATCTTAACGGTAAGATAGCGAATTACTTTCTCATCACGACGGTAGTTGACTTCGAGAGTCTTGATTACCTGAGGATCTGCCTTGAACTCAATCATGCAGTAAAAACCCGTTGACTTCTTCTCGATGGCGTAAGCGAGCTTCTTCAAGCCCCAAAGTTCCTCGTTGATAATCTCTGCACCATTCTTGGTGAGGATACCCTTGAACTTTTCTACCGCTTCCTTCATCTGTTCGTCAGACAAAACGGGAGTCAAAATGAAAACGGTTTCGTATTGGTTCATAATACGTTAAATAAGTTGTTAATAATTAGTTTTGCAAAATGCGGGTGCAAAGGTACGGTTTTTCCTCCACATAGCCAAGCGTTTGTGCTATTTATTTTTGATTTAGGCCTCTGATGGTGATCTGGAGAGTGTTTTCTGAGTCGGATTCTTGTTAGTCGGGAGAAATAATTCTACCTTTGTAGTATGGAACACGTGAAATATGATATGCGCCTTATCTATGCCATTATGTCGGGCAGGGTGAGTGGTGCCATCAATAATAGGCTGAGGCGCAACTTCAAACTCTATGACCTCGACATTACGCCAGAGGAATGGATGGTGCTCAACTGCCTGTGGAAGGAGGATAAGAAGAGCCAGCAGCAGTTGTGTCAGGAGGTGTTGCGCGAAAAACCTTATATGTCGAGACTTATCGATAGGATGGTGGATCGCAAACTGGTGGTGCGCCTCATATCGTTCAAGGACAAGCGCATCAACAGAGTCTGCCTTGCTCAGAAGGGGCGCGAGATAGAGGAGAAGGTCCATTTTGTGGCCAACAAGACACTCAAGGAGGTGCTGCGCGGCCTGAGTCAGGAGGAACTCGACGTCTGCCAGGAGTCGCTGCGCATTGTCTTCAACAACAGCAAGTCGTAGCTCATAGGCGAAATATTCCTCGCTTGACGACTAAAATTAGAGTCCAATAGTGCTTTTTATGCAGATTTGTTTCGCTGTCTGCAGATAATTTTGTTAATTTGTGGCACCAAACTGGAGTAACAACAAAAAATACTATATATATTATGAAAAAGAATTTAGGACTTATCCTCATCGTAGTAGGTGCTCTTCTGATGGTGTTGGGTTACGTGAGTGAGTATTTCATGAACGACCCCTTGAAGGATCAAAACTGGTTTGGACTGACTGCATGGCTCGTCATGGTAGCTGGTCTGGCCTTACACATTGTCAATGAGAAGAAGGCTATCCGCTAATTATTTGTCGCAATAGACAAAGAAAAATCCCGAGAACTTCCGAGTTCCCGGGATTTTTTATGCCTGTGCCCCAGTAGGGGAGGCTACATGTTGGGTACAATGAGGCGATAGCCCTTGCCATGTACGTTGTTGATCTCGATAGAGGGATCGTCCTTGAGGAGCTTGCGCAGCTTGGTGATGTAGACGTCCATGCTGCGTGCATTGAAGTAGTTGTCGTCTATCCAGATGGTCTTGAGGGCCACCTCGCGCTGCAGCACGTCGTTGGCGTGTCTGCACAGCAGGGCGAGCAGTTCGCACTCCTTGGTGGTCAGTTTGGTCTCCTTCTCGTTGATGGTCAGCAGCTGTCGCTTGACATCGAAGGTGAAGTTGCCGAGTGTGAACATGTCGTTGTCCTTCATCTTCTTGCCCTTGACGCGGCGCAGCACGGCCTCCATGCGGAATACCAGTTCGTCCATCGAGAAGGGTTTGGTGAGGTAGTCGTCAGCGCCAATCTTGAAGCCCTCGAAGACGTCCTCCTTGAGGTTTTTGGCGGTGAGGAAGATGATGGGTACCTCCTGGTTGATGGAGCGTATCTCCTTGGCCAGCTGGAATCCGTCCTTGCGTGGCATCATCACATCGAGCACACACATGTCGTAGGTGCCCTTGGTGAATGCTTTGAAGCCAGCCTCGCCGTCGAGGCAGAGGTCTGCCTCATAGTTTTTGGCTTGCAGGTATTCGCGCAGCAGCATGCCCAGACTCTCGTCGTCCTCGCATAGCAGAATCTTGTGTCTCTCGTCCATAGTAGTATTGTTTTTTGTTTGTTATTATCTTGGTTGTATTCTCAATAGGTGTGATGGCTTACTCTGCGGAGTTGGGCAGGGTGATGATAAACTTGGTACCCTCGCCCAGTTCGCTCTCGGCCTTGATATTGCCGTGGTGCAGTTCGATAATCTTTTTCACGTAGGCGAGTCCCAGGCCGAATCCTTTGACGTCGTGCTGGTTGCCGGTGTGTACGCGGTAGAACTTCTCGAAGATGCGCTTGAGGTCGTTTTTGTGCATGCCAATGCCATTGTCGGAGATGGTGATGGTTATGTTCTTGCCCGCGTTGGCTGTGGTGACGCTGAGGTGGAGATCCTTGTCGGCGTCGCGGTATTTGACGGCATTGTCGAGGAGGTTGAAGATGACGTTGGTCATGTGCATCTCGTCGACGGTGACGAAGGGGTTGTAGGCCTCGAGGCGAGTGTCGATGGTGCCTCCGCATTGTGTGACTTTGAGCGAGAAGGTGTTGACCACCGTTTCGATCATCTCATTGGCATCAATCTCTGTGAGCTTGAAGGCGATGTTGTCGTGCTCGAAGAGTGACATCTGCAGTACCTTCTCTACCTGGAATCGCAGTCGCTTGGTCTCTGTGCTGATGACTGTGGCCAGGCTGTCGTACATGGCTGGCGACTTGGTGACGCTCTTGTCGTTGAGCATCTGTGCGGCCAGTGATATGCTCGACAGGGGGGTCTTGAATTCGTGGGTCATGTTGTTGACAAAGTCGTTCTTCATCTCGCTGATGCGCTTCTGTCGTACCACGAGCCAGATGGTGAGCATGAAGGTGAAGAAGAGCACCATGGTGAAGATCATCATTGGTGCGATGTCGTTCTGGAAGGCATAGACGTAGGAATTCATCTCGGGGAAGTGTACCTGCACCATGCCGGCCTTGCCTGTCTCTGTGGGGAGCAGCACCTGCTTGTAGTTGTGCTCTATGCCAAGTGAGTCGAAATCGGCGCATCGGTATACCTCGATGTTGTTTTGGTTGTAGACGATGTAGTGGAAGTCCATGTCGATGCCGTTGCGCTTGAGCCAATCGCGTATGCAGGTGCCCAGTTTTACCATATCGATGCGCTCCTCGAGTCCCTTCTGTGAGGCGTTGTAGAGGAGGGTGAAGATGACCTCGTCGAGCACGCCCTTCTGGTAGACGTAGGCATTCTGTACCATCTCGAGGAAGTTCTTGTTCTCCTGACTCATGCTGGCAGAGCGGCGCATGGTGAGGGTCATGTTGGGTATGGTGACGTTGCCCGTCTGCTTCATCTTGACCCAATTGGCGCTGTCGGCCATGTTGATGCCGATGCTGCCGGGGGCTATCTGTGCCACGTTGGATGAGTCGAGGCTCGACTCGTGGCTTTGTGTCACGGTCTGCAGGTAGCGGAAGGTCTCCACTTGTTCCATCTCGTGGGCCGCTTGGTTGAGGCTCAGCGTGATGGTTTCGTTGAATTCCTGCCTACGCATGTTGACCAGCAGCGTGGCGTTGTGCATCTGCAGGTAGAGCAGCACCATGAATGAGATGCCTATGATGGAGCTTATTATCCAGACTGTTTTTCGTTTCATATCGCAAAGATAAGTATAAGTGGATGTATGGGTGAAGCTGGGTGCTTCTGTTTGCAATTATTTAACGGATATTACGGAATTTGAGGTGCCCCGGTGTCGGATATCGGACATAGGGTGTGGCGTGTGGTCAACAGTCGGTGATCTGCGGTAAATAGTTTGGAGGCTAACCCCTGTTTTCAAATTGGAGTTTATGGGGGAGGTGGTAGTGGGGGTGGTTTAACAACGGAACAAACGGAAATTTTATTTAACAAGAAGGTTTAGCTCGACGAAGTCAACGGGCATGAATTACATGAATAATATTAGGACCGCCCGCCGAGACAATTGTCCGGTTAGGGCAATACACCGAACGTAGTGAGGTTAGGACCACGCGAAGCGCTTGGCTTGTCCAAGAACCCCGTACATACGGAGCGCAGCGGAGGATGTGCGGGGTAAAGGGCATCCATCACATCGGTGGTGACCTCGCCAAGTTGCGGAGCAAGCTTGGCAATACCTCGCATGGTGATGCAGAGCGTATATCGTACAATGATGCCGAGCTTGCTCCGCAACTCGGCGAGGTCACCATTGTTAGTGTGGTGGATGCCGTATACCCAGGGCGCTGCCCTGGGCTATGTTCTTCTGTCCCTTTCTTAGACCAGCTTCGCTCGCTAAACGTCACTCTTTGAGATGCCGAGCGGGGGCGTGTCGCGGCTTTTATCCTTACCCTCTTTTTATTTATTAGCTCCTATTTTTATCGTCTCTTATTTATTTTTGTTTATTGATATTTTATACCATGCATCTCCCCGCAAAACTCCAATTTACTCCTCTGTGATAAAAACGACACCCCAGGACGCATCGCGCGCTCTGGGGTGTCTGGAAATATTAACTTATAAGATCTACCTTAGTCTTCCTTGCTCTCTGCCTCGTGAGCAGCGATGAGCTTCTGCTGTACGTCGTTGGGTACGAGCTCGTAGCTGGCGAACTTCATGATGAAGCTTGCGCGACCACCGGTGAGGCTTGAGAGGGCTGTGCTATATGAGCTCATCTCCTTGAGAGGAGCCTTGGCGGTGAGCTTCTCGTAGCCGTTCTCGCTGGTCATACCCATAATCATGGCGCGGCGTCCCTGGAGGTCGCTCATCACGTCGCCCAACTTGTCGCTGGGGCAGAATACCTCTACGTCGTAGATGGGCTCGAGGATCTTGGGACCAGCCTCGCGGAATGCCTGTGCGAAGGCGTTGCGGCCTGCGAGCATGAACGAGAGCTCGTTGCTGTCTACGGGGTGCATCTTACCATCGTATACGATGACGCGTACGTCGCGAGCGTAGCAACCGGTCAATGGGCCCTGCTCCATGCGCTGCATGATACCCTTGAGGATGGCAGGCATGAAACGTGCGTCGATGGCACCACCCACAACGGAGTTGATGAAGACGAGCTTGCCTCCCCATTCGAGGGTGACTTCCTCCTTGCCCTTGACGTTGATGCGATACTCCTGGTTGCCGAAGCGGTATACCTCGGGGTCGGGCATGCCCTCGTAGTAGGGCTCCACGATGAGGTGAACTTCACCAAACTGTCCAGCACCTCCCGACTGCTTCTTGTGGCGGTAGTCGGCGCGTGCAGCCTTAGTGATGGTCTCGCGGTAGGGTATCTTGGGCTCGTCGAAGGCAATCTGAATCTTCTCGTTGTTCTCCATACGCCACTTGAGGGTGCGGAGGTGGAACTCGCCCTGACCGTGTACGAGGATCTGCTTGAGCTCCTTGCTCTGCTCGATCTGCCATGTGGGATCCTCTTCGCGCATCTTCTGCAGGGCGTTCATCATCTTCTCTGTCTCGCTCTCGTTAACGGCACGGATGGCACGCGAATACTTGGCGTTGGGATACTTGATGAAGTTGAAGCGGTTCTCGGCGTTCTTATCGTTGAGGGTATTGCCTGTCTTGACGTCCTTGAGCTTCACGGTGCAACCGATATCGCCGGCTACGAGTTCCTCGACCTTGATACGGTTGGCGCCAGCGCAGCAGAAGAGCTGTGCGATGCGCTCCTTTGAGCCACGGTCTGCATTGGTGAAGTCGTCGCCTTCGTGCACCTTACCGCTCATCACCTTGAAGTACTGCACCTCACCAATGTGGGGCTCTACGGCAGTCTTGAAGAAGAAGAGGCTGGTGGGAGCGTCGACGTTGGGAGCAACCTCCTCGCCACGGGTGTTGAATACCTTGGGCATCTCGTCAACGAAGGGTACGACATTGCCGAGGAACTCCATGAGGCGGCGTACACCCATGTCCTTGCCTGCACATACGCAGAATACGGGGAACATGCCACGGCTGGCGAGACCCTTGCGGATACCCTCGCGCATCTCGTCCTCGGTGAGGCTCTCGCTCTCGAAGAACTTCTCCATGAGACCCTCGTCGTGCTCAGCGGCAGCCTCTACGAGTGCCTTGTGCATCTCCATGGCCTTGTCCATCTGGTCTTCGGGAATCTCCTCGATGGTGGGTGCGCCACCCTCAGGGCCCCATGAGAACTTCTTCATGAGGAGCACATCGATGAGTGAGTTGAAGTTGGGACCGGTCTCGAGGGGATACTGTACGGGCACCACCTTCGAGCCATAGATCGATGTCAGCTGCTCGAGTATCTGGTCGTAGTCGGTGTTCTCGTCGTCGAGCTGATTGACGAGGAAGATGACGGGCTTGCCCAGCTTCTCGGTGTAGCGGAAGTGGTTTTGTGTGCCCACCTCTACGCCGTTGGCACCCTTGAGGAGAAGGATGGCAGTGTCGGTCACATTCATGGCTGTCATGGCAGCTCCTACGAAGTCATCGCTACCTGGGCAGTCGATGATGTTCAACTTCTTGCCGTTCCACTCCACGTGGTATACGGTGCTGAATACGCTATATCCATATTCCTGCTCTACGGGGAAGTAATCGCTCACGGTGTTGTGCTGTGTGATACGTCCGCGACGCTTGATGATGCCTGCCTCGTAGAGCAGGGATTCCGTCAGGGTTGTCTTACCAGCACCGTCATTGCCAAGCAAAGCAATGTTCTTAATCTCATTGGATTGATACGTTTTCATGTTGTTATCTGATTTTAGGTTTTATCAAAATTTCGAGCGCTAAATTACCACATTCTCTTGACAGTGGCAAATAAAACTGTGCTTTTTTTACCCATCTTAATAAATATTTGTATTTTTGCGGTATACCGATTAACAGGAGTTACCCCTTATGACAGTCTATATACATATCCCCTTTTGTGCTTGTCGCTGTGCCTACTGCGACTTCTATTCGACCACAAGAATGGCTCTGCGCGATGACTACATCGATGCGCTGCTTGCTGAGATGGCCTTGCGCCGTGGAGAGATGGGCACGACGGATGCACGTACATTATATATTGGTGGGGGCACACCCTCACAACTTACCGCAACTCAGTTGGTGCGTCTCTTTGATGGGGTGGGGCGCTACTTCCGCCTGGCCAGCGATGCGGAGGTCACCATCGAGGCTAACCCCGACGATGTGACACCGGAATTTGTGGCTATGCTCAGGCAGACACCTGTCAACCGTATCAGTATGGGGGTGCAGACCTTCCATGACCCTACGCTCCGGCTCCTGCGCCGCCGTCATGATGCGGAGCAGGCTCGTCGTGCGGTGGCATTGCTCCGCGAGGCGGGGTATAGCAATATCAGTATCGACCTCATCTATGGTCTCCCCGGTCAGACGCTCGGGATGTTTGAGGCTGACATCGAGGCCGCTCTTGCGCTTGGCGTCTGCCACCTGAGTGCCTACTCGCTGATGTATGAGGAGGGCACTCCGCTCTATCGCATGATGGAGCGGGGTGAGGTGGAGGAGGCAGATGAAGAACTCTCGCTTGCCATGTTCCGACAGCTCATTGCGCGGCTGAAGGAGGCAGGATTTGAGCATTACGAAATCTCCAACTTTGCCCTTCCCGGCCATCGTTCGCGTCATAATTCCAGCTACTGGACGGGTGAGGCATATCTCGGCTTGGGGGTAGGGGCTCACAGTTACAATGGGCGTGAGGTGAGGAGTTGGAATGCAGGTGACTTGGAATCGTATATACGTTGCGCCACTGCGGGGGACTTCGAGCATTGTGGCGAACGGGAGATGCTCACAGACGAGCAACGCTTTGAGGAGGCTGTCTTCCTCTCGCTCCGCACTTGTGAGGGTATAGACCTCGGTGCACTCCGCTCTTCATACGGGGCAGAGGTGGTGGATGGCATGCTGCGCCGCGCCGCGCCGTGGATCGAGCAGGGCAAGGTGGAGCTCACGCCCACGCACCTGCGCCTTATGCCTGAGGGTATTTTCATCAGCGACGCCATCATGGCAGAACTTATTTGATAGGGAGGAATGGAATGTAGCGGGGAGATGGGGTTAGAAAATATCAATAAACAAGGGACGAAGTCAGGAAATTGACGGAAGGGTGTGGCAGGTTCAATGGAGTACTGACGGAGAAAACAATATAGTAATTTCAATAAATTGAAAAAAAGTAAGCATGAGCAACGATTACATTTTTTTCTTGGGCAGAGAATGCTGAGGGCAGAATGGTACATGTCGATGATGTACCAAGAGGGCTTATGTGTAATTGCTCCTGTCCCAACTGCTATGAAAAGTTAATGGCTCAACATGGCAATGTAAGAGAAGGATGCCATCAGCCAGTATCCTTTTTAGTACATGTCAACTGGTACTGGAGTTTCATTCAACTGGTACTGGAGTATTTCATAACTGAAACTGCCCTTGAAGCTAATATACAATTAACCCTTAATTCTTCATTATAAATTGTGCATTATAAAAAAAAATCTCAAGGTATCCAGTTGATGGCTTCGATGTATTCATCAAACTCCATCGGTTGAGTTACGCCGGCCTTTTCCAGAGCTATCTGT
>CALZKW010000034.1 GCA_945788095.1 uncultured Prevotellaceae bacterium
TTCGGCACCTGGGGTTACAGAAATATCGCCCTCCAGGCGAATGTCTCTGAGGGCGGTCCAGGTGTTCGCTATTTATTCGTAGCCACGCATCAGATATTCTCCCCCTTGGGGAGTTAGAGGAGGCTTTCCGTTCGTTCCGTTGTTCCAAAATCTCCCCGCTAAACCCTAATTTACACAGCGGGTATGCCCGGCTCAAAAAAGACCCATATCTCAGCGCAATAAGACCCATAGTCTGATAGTGTCAAGACCCATATTCTGTCACGTCAAGACCCATATTCTGTCACGTTAAGACCCATATATAAAATCGGCTATGGTAGTATGCCACAATTATACGAGGGATTATCCGTGCCCCCCCTTGGCCGCTGGCCACTAATCTCTGATAATAGACCATCTACTATTGGCCTTAGGCTATTGGCAGTTGACCTAATACCATATTAATATAGCTGATCTCGCATTATTTTGCCTTAAGACGAAAGAAAATCGGCAAAATATTTGGTCAATTGGAATATTCGCCATACCTTTGCATCGCAAAACTAAGGAAGCAACCTTCCGAAGGGCGTTTAGCTCAGCTGGTTCAGAGCATCTGCCTTACAAGCAGAGGGTCGGCGGTTCGAATCCGTCAACGCCCACAAAAGTTTTTTCATAAGTAGTATTTAGGTTAGTAGATGAAGTCAAAGTCACAACTCGTGACGGCGACTTTTTTCTTTTTATATCCACCCCCCTACAGCACAAGACTTATATCAAGAAAGTACATCAAACCAGGAAAATCATATCTTAATAATAAGGTATATTCAGAAGTTTTACTTACCTTTGCAATAGAATAACAGCGCTTGGAGCGCTAAGACAAAAAGTCGACCGCCCCCACCCAGGACAATCGGCCATGGGTCAAAGACTTTGCATACCAATCATCACACGAGACATCATACTTTAGACACCAGATATTAGACGACCTCAAACGCCAGACGTCAAACCTTAGACATCAGACGTTAGACTACAGACTACAGGCAATACACATTAGACCTCAGACATAAGAAGAAACAACATTTTAACTGATTACTAAAGTCAACCAAATCATATTATGGAATTAGATCTGCTTACAGCAATTTCACCCATCGACGGACGCTATCGTGGCAAAACAGAATCTCTGGCTCCCTACTTCTCGGAGTATGCCCTCATACGCTACCGCGTGAGAGTAGAGATTGAGTACTTCATCATGCTCTGTCAGCTCCCCCTCCCACAGCTCGAGGGATTCCCCCAGGAGCAGTTTGACGCACTGCGCGACATCTACCGCAACTTCACAGAGGAGGATGCACAGCGCGTGAAGGACATCGAGAGCGTGACCAACCACGACGTCAAGGCCGTGGAGTACTTCATCAAGGAGAAACTCGACGCCATCGGCGGCATGGAGGCCTACAAGGAGTTCATCCACTTCGGTCTCACCAGTCAGGATATCAACAACACCAGCGTGCCCCTCAGCATCAAGGAGGCTCTCGAGCAGGTGTACTACCCCCAGATAGAAGAGCTCATCGCACAGCTCAACACCTTCGCACAGGAGTGGAAGAACGTGGCTATGCTGGCCAAGACACACGGACAGCCCGCCAGCCCCACCCGCCTGGGCAAGGAGGTGATGGTATACGTATACCGTCTGCAGCGCCAGCTCCAGATGCTCAAGGCTACCCCCATCACAGCCAAGTTTGGAGGCGCCACGGGTAACTATAACGCACACAACGTGGCCTACCCCCAGTATAACTGGCGCGAGATTGGCACACGATTCGTCAGCGAGCACCTCGGGCTCGAGCGCGAGGAATACACCACCCAGATTAGCAACTACGACTGCCTCGCAGCCATGTTTGATGCCATGAAGCGCATCAACACCATCATCATCGACCTCGACCGCGACTTCTGGCAGTATGTATCCATGGAATATTTCCGCCAGAAGATCAAGGCTGGCGAGGTAGGCTCGAGCGCCATGCCCCACAAGGTCAACCCCATCGACTTTGAGAACTCAGAGGGCAACCTCGGCGTGGCCAACGCCATACTGACCCACCTCAGCGGCAAACTGCCCATCAGCCGCCTGCAGCGCGACCTGACCGACAGCACCGTGCTCCGCAACGTGGGCGTGCCCATGGGACACATGGTCATCAGCATACAGAGCACACTCAAGGGTCTGCGCAAACTGCTGCTCAACGAGGAGGCCATCAACCGCGACCTCGACAACTGCTGGGCCGTATGCGCAGAGGCCATCCAGACCATACTGCGCCGCGAGGCTTACCCCAACCCCTACGAGGCACTCAAGGCTCTGACACGCACCGGCAAGGGCATCAGCGAGGAGACCATCAAGGACTTCATCGAGACACTCGACGTCAACGAGAGCGTCAAAGAGGAACTCCGCAAGATTACTCCCCATAGCTACACCGGCGTGTAAATAGCCCCAAGAGGATACACCCCGCAAGACTATTAAATACAAAGTATTCAACTTTCGCAAGCTAAAACCTACTCGGGTTTGTTGGGTTAAGGCCGCTAAGCTTTTATGGTTATAGGTCTACTTTTAACAACAGAAAGAACGGAATGATTATTTCTGCTTGTTCCGTTGTTAAACCTACCCCCCCAAAAAGGCTGAAAGCCGACCTAAACCCTACCGAAAGTTGAGTTTGAGAAACTTGACTAAGATTACAACAGAATAACTTTCATTTAGCCCTCCCCCCACCGTGGAGGCGAGGAGGGGGCACAAACAACTAAACACTATTATGAGTATAGAAGAAGAGAGCTGGAGAAAGCAATTCAGCAACGAAGAGGGAAGCAGCCGTGAGGGCAACCGTCCCTTTGGCAGTGAGAACAGACCACAGGCAGGACGCCGTCCACGCATCAGCCGTCCCGCCTATTCAAGCAATGGCTCATCGACCACTCCCGGTGGTGGCTACCAGCGCCGTGAGGGCGGTTATCAGCCCCGCTACAACCAGGAGGGTGGCTACCAGCGTCATGAGGGCGGATACCAGGGTGGCTACCAGCGTCGCGAGGGCGGCTACCAACCCCGTCGTGAGGGTGGCTATCAGCCCCGCTACAACCAGGAGGGCGGCTACCAACCCCGTCGTGAGGGTGGATACCAGCCCCGCCACAACCAAGAGGGCGGATACCAGCCCCGTCGTGAGGGCGGATACCAGCCCCGCTACAACCAGGAGGGCGGATACGGCCAGCAGCGCGGCGGATACCAGCAGCGTGGCGGATACGGCCAGCAGCGTGGCGGATACGGCCAGCAGCGCGGTGGCGGCTTCAACAAGAAGCGCACTCCCGGCTACAACCCCAATGCCAAGTATAGCATGAAGAAGCGTATCGAGTACGCTGAGACACACATCGATCCCAACGAGCCCATCCGTCTCAACAAGTACCTGGCCAATGCCGGCGTATGCAGCCGCCGTGAGGCTGACGACTTCATCCAGGCAGGTGTGGTGAGCGTAAACGGCAAGGTGGTGACCGAACTCGGTGCCAAGGTGCTGCGTACGGACAGCGTCATGTTCCACGACCAGCCCGTAGTCATCGAGAAGAAGGTATACGTACTGCTCAACAAGCCCAAAGACTACGTGACCACCAGCGACGATCCACAGAACCGCAAGACCGTCATGGACCTCGTCAAGGGTGCATGCCCCGAGCGTATCTACCCCGTGGGACGTCTCGACCGCAACACCACCGGTGTGCTCCTGCTCACCAATGATGGCGACCTGGCCAGCAAACTGACTCATCCCCAGTATATGAAGAAGAAGATCTACCACGTCTTCCTCAACAAGAATGTCACCGCTGCCGATCTCAAGCAGATTGCTGAGGGCATTCAGCTCGAGGATGGTGAGATACACGCAGACGCTGTAGACTACGCCAGCGAGACTGACAAGAAGCAGGTGGGCATCGAGATCCACTCAGGCCGCAACCGCATCGTGCGCCGCATCTTCGAGCACCTCGGCTACCGTGTGATGAAGCTCGACCGCGTATTCTTCGCCGGACTGACCAAGAAGAACGTACGCCGCGGTGACTGGCGCTACCTCACAGAGAAGGAGGTCAACATGCTCCGCATGGGTGCATTTGAGTAATAGCACAGACCGCAGGTCTTCTAATAGGTTGTAGGTTGTAGGGCATAGGTTGTAGGGGGTATTAACCCAACAAAACTCAATACCTAAAACCTACAACCTAAAACCTAAAACCATAATTATACGCAATGAAACGAACGAAAGTAATCGACGCACTGAAGCGCACAGACTTCGGTAGCGACATTATAGTGAAGGGCTGGGTGCGCTCTAAGCGTGGCAGCAAGGGTATCTTCTTCATCGCCCTCAACGATGGTTCGACCATTAAGAACGTACAGATCGTAGGCGAGGAGGCCAACTTCGACGAGGCCACCGTCAAGGCCATCACCACCGGTGCATGTCTCAGCGTAGAGGGCAAACTCGTGGAGAGCCCCGCCGCCGGTCAGAGCAGCGAGATTCAGGCCACCAAGATCGACATCCTCGGCCCCTGCGACAATACCTACCCCCTGCAGAAGAAGGGTGCATCATGGGAGTATCTCCGCACCGTGGCTCACCTGCGCCCCCGCACCAATACCTTTGGCGCCATCCTGCGCATCCGTCACAATATGGCCATGGCCATCCACACATACTTCCACGAGCACGGCTACTTCTACTTCCACACCCCCCTCATCACAGCCAGCGACTGCGAGGGTGCAGGCCAGATGTTCCAGGTGACCACCAAGAACCTCTACGACCTGAAGAAGGACGAGCAGGGCAGCATCATCTACGACGACGACTTCTTCGGCAAGCAGACCTCGCTGACCGTATCTGGTCAGCTCGAGGGTGAGCTCGGAGCCACTGCCCTGGGTGCCATCTACACATTCGGTCCCACCTTCCGTGCAGAGAATAGCAACACTCCCCGCCACCTGGCAGAGTTCTGGATGATTGAGCCCGAGGTAGCCTTCATGGACCTCGACGAACTGATGGACCTCGAGGAGGACTTCATCAAGTATTGCGTACGCTGGGCTCTCGACAACTGTAAGGACGACCTCGAGTTCCTCAACAAGATGATCGACAAGGGTCTCATCGAGCGCCTCGAAGGTGTGCTCAAGGAGGACTTCGTACGTCTGCCCTACACCAAGGGTATTGAGATTCTGCAGGAAGCTATCAAGGGCGGCAAGAAGTTTGAGTTCCCCTGCAACTGGGGCGACGACCTGGCCTCTGAGCATGAGCGCTACCTCGTGGAGGAATACTTCAAGAAGCCTGTCATCATGACCAACTATCCCAAGAAGATCAAGGCCTTCTACATGAAGATTGATGCAGAGAAGCCCGTCTTCAATGGTGAGGAGATGGAGGAAACCGTACAGGGTACCGACGTATTGTTCCCTTCTATCGGTGAGATCATCGGTGGTTCGGTGCGCGAGGAGAGCTACGAGAAGCTCATCGGCGAGATCGAGGCACGCAACATCCCCATGAAGGATATGACTTGGTATCTCGACACCCGCAAGTATGGCTCATGCCCCCACGCAGGTTTCGGCCTCGGTTTCGAGCGCCTCATCCTCTTCGTGACCGGTATGCAGAACATCCGCGACGTCATCCCCTTCCCCCGTACTCCCAAGAACGCAGAGTTCTAAACACTCGGGGAAGAAACATATTCTAAGAAACGTAGGAGGTAAGTGCCCACAAGTGGCATTTGCCTCCTACTTGCTTGTGGGAAAAATAAAAAAGCAAAGCAGAATTTGGAGATAACCAAACATTAACTTATCTTTGCTGCGTAAAGAAATACCACTACTATGGACAGACAGAGAGCAAGATACATCAACCCGCTGACCGATTTCGGATTCAAGAAGATATTCGGCGATGAGGAGATCATGCGCGACTTCCTCAACGACATCATCGAGCCCGAGTCGCCCATCATGCAGATCACCTTCATGGACAAGGAAATGCCCGCTGAGACCAAGTATGAACGAGGTGTCATCTACGACATGCGGTGCATGCTCGAGAGCGGTGAGGAGGTCATCGTAGAGATGCAGAACAGAGGACAGGACTACTTCCGCGACCGCATCTGCTACTACATGGCCCGCGCACTCTCGGTGCAGGGAGAGCGCGGAGACAATGAGTGGAAATTCCGTCTGCACCCCGTCTATGGCATATTCTTCATGAACTTCCGCCTCAAAGAGAATGAGAAGGAGGAAAGCACGAGCACAGGCATCAGCCACGTAGCACTGGCCAACGTAGGCACAGGCAAGATGTTCTCGGACAAACTACAGATGTGGCTCATCGAACTCCCCCGCTACCGCCGTATGAGCGAGGCAGACTGCAAGACTAACAAAGACTACTGGTTATACACCTTAACACACATGGAGACTATGATACAGAATATTCCCTTCCAGAATCAGAAGCCAATCTTCCACAAACTGGAGAATATGGCTGACATGGCCGAACTGACCCCCGAGGAGCGCAACTACTACCAGGTGAGCCTCGACTCCTATCGCACCAACCTGGCTGTGATGGAACATGAGCGCAACGTGGGACGTGCTGAAGGACGCGCAGAAGGACGTGCTGAAGGGCGTGCTGAAGGACGTGCCGAAGGACGTGCTGAAGGACGTGCCGAAGGACGTGCTGAGGAGAAACTAAGCAATGCAAGGAGTCTAAAGTTCAATGGAGTTCCTACCTGTGTCATAGCCCAAAGCCTTGGACTCTCTATTGATGAAGTAGAGGCACTTTAGAATACCGAAGACATAGCTCTATAACGCGAAACACCGAAAACATCGTATCATGGATGTTTTCGGTGTTTTCTTGTATATTATGTGCAACCCTACTTCTTCTTGTATATCATCTTGACAGGACGGTAACAGATGTTGTCGTACTTGTCTATGACATCACCGGTGTCGGTATCGAAGATCCAGAGATGACCGTTCATGCCAGCCTCTGATGGTTCATAGAAGCTGACGTAGGACTGCTCGTGGTTGCTGCTCATCTCGAAGCCCGTGATGACGGCCTCCGAACTACCCACGGTGAGGAGTACATCGGCCTGGGTGAGCTGTGTATTGGTGGTGTAGTACCAGCGACGCACCTTGTTGCCGTCAGCAAAGAGTAGTGAGAAATAAGTCATATTGGCTATCATGGGTGTAGTCTCTGTGATGGGACAGCTACCTACACAGGTCATCTTGGTACCGCCATTGTCATCGAGCACAGTCTCGGCCGTGTCATAGTTGTACGACCAGAAGGAGGTGCTCACTACGGTCTTCTGCACAATCATGCCGTTCTTAGTCATCACCAGTGCCTGCGCCGCATTGGTGTTGGCCTGCTGGGGAGTCATACGTATGAGGCACATGCCTGCCAGCTGACGACCATCGAAGTAATTGTTGGTACCCGAGCAGGTCTCGCGGCCCTGGTGATAGTTCTTGCTGAGATAATAGGGACCATAACCGTTGTAGATGAGCCCGAGAGCCCCTATCTCCTGGTCCCAGAAGAGGATATCGTAGTTCCAGCCATAGCCGGGATCATAGACGAGCATTCTCTGGGCGTAGGTGTAGGGCATCTTGGTGGCAGGCACGATGGCTCCCTCGGTGGTGGAGAACTCGTATGTCTTGCCATTCTCGCAGATGATGGGATAGGCCACGCCCGAGGCATCGAGCGAGGGTATGCCGAGGATAGTAGGCTTAAAGTCTGCGTATTCCTTCACGGTCAACATATTCTCCACCACGAGAGTCTTCTCATTGACATAGTAGATGGTGGGCACGTCGGTGCCACTCTGCTTGCCCTGACAGGCGAAGATGAGTGTGCCAGAACACTGCACGATATCTGCAGGATAGGAGGCAAACTCCGTGTCATCATTGTTCTTTGTGAGGCAATCGTAGGGGAAGAACTCTGGGCGCGAGCCGTCCAGTGTCTTGGGCAAGAAGGCCAGATAGGGGCGGCCATTAGCATCCTGGCTCAGGATGGTGATGCCCTCCTCGTAGGGCGAGTTGACATGGAGTTTGAAGGGGAAGAAGGTACATCCATCCTCATTCTCGAGGATAAGACGGCAGTTCCACGAACCCAGTTCGCGACACTCATATTCGAGTGTCTCGTCGTGGCTGAATACCTTCTCACCTATCTCCCAAGTCACCGTCACGGGCTTGCCACCATTGGTCTGGGTGTACACGGGTGTGATGCGCAGCACATCATTCTTATCCATATTATATACCTCCTGCATGGTGCCCTCGCTGAGCACAATCTCGGCCAAGGGGCGCGTGGCAAGTGTCGTGTCGTCGCTGAAGCAAGACGTAAGCATCATGCTCGACAGGAGAATAGCCGCAGTATAGAGTAATTTCTTCATCTTTATACGTTTTTTCTGTTATCAATTCCCGTAAGGATTGGGGAAATCGAATGGGAAGTCGGGATACTCGGCGAGGATGACGTCATGGTTGGCGGGATCCACGAAGAAGTCATACATGGGCTTGTAGATGTACTTTTGGAAGATGGTGCGATACACGTAGGGGTCACCGTAGGGCACATGCTCAAGGTTCTCACCATAGGCAGCCACCATCTTCTTGTAGGTCTCGGGCAGGATGTCAGCCAGGGCGTGGTAGTATTCCACCATCTTGATAAACTTCAGGGGATGCCACACCCCGAGGATGTCCTGTTGCCACACCTTGTCGCCATGAGCGCTGAGCCAGTTTGGCTGATCGATGGCATTGTCGAAGGCGAGGGTACGGCGCTGACTGAGCGAGTCGAGCGTGGGGCGGAAGTGCTCATTGGCCTCGAGCACTAATTCGAGTGTGTAGCGCGTGTAGCCATCAGTGTAGTTGCCCTCCAGACCATCGCGGAGTATCTCCACGGGTATGTAGCCATTGATGCTGTCGGGCATGAGGATGGCTTCGCCAATGTTATACTGCACCCCTCTCACAGCTGTGGTGCGCTCTGCGTCGATGCTGTAGGCAATGGTTCGTGCCTCCTTGCTTGTGGCTCCCATGATGCGGAATGGCACCTTGTAGGTATAGGTGCGCACCTCCATGGGTGTCACACTGAAGGAGTACTGCAAGGTGTCGCGGGTAAAGTAGACGCCATTGTTGGCAGAATCGAAGGTCATGTAGTCCGTCTCGCTACACGAGGCCAGTCCGCCTAATATGATAAGAATAAAAAGAAGTTTCTTCATTGTAGTTTGAGGTTGTAGGTTTTAGGTTGTAGGTTTTAGGTTGTAGGTTATAGGTTGTAGGCCTACCCCCAAAAAAGCGAAGCGACCTAAAACCTAAAACCTCAAAAGCGAAGCGACCTAATATCTGTTCTCCTTCTCGGCATCGGGCACGGGTATGAGGTAGATGCCTGCATCGGGACTATACGTGGTCTGTCCGTCGTGGCTCTTGATGCTGAGGTTCTGGCGCTTGAGGTTGAAGTAGGTCTGTCCCTCGCCTATCATCTCCTTGTAGCGCTCCTTGTTGATCAGCTCCTGTGTGAGGTCTGCAGGATTGATCAGGGCATCGATGCCACGGTTGGTCACCACCTTGTTGTAGTAATCCATGGCCTTGGCGGGGTCGGTGTCGAGCAGACACTCTGCTGCGATGTAGTACATCTCTGGCAGACGGATCATATTGATGCCCTGCACCAGGTGTGTGGGGCGCGCAGAGGCATTGTTCTGCAGTTCGTAGATGTCCGTAAACTTGCTCAGTCTGTACTTCGTCTGTCCTCCCTGCTCGATACCGGTGAAGTAGGCCGTGGTACGGAAGTCGAGACCGCTCACGCCCTGCTCGTAGGTAGTCATGAAGTCGCCACGTAGGTCGAGCGATGAGTAAGAGATGGTCTGCTGCAGTTTAGGATTGACGAGCGAGTAGAAGCCCGCGTAGTAGATGCCAAAGAGGCACTCCCGCTGCGAGAGCACACCGGCCAGGTCGCCCAGCACCTCAGTCTTGCTCTTGATGCTTCGTCCGCTCTCGGCTATCACCCTTTCGGCATACTCCAGGGCCTTGGCCTTGTTGCCCATGGTGAGGTAGACACGCGCCATGAGGGCTCTCACGGCATGGATGTTGAGGTGTATCTCGCGGTTGAGCATAAACGCAGACTTGTCGCTGTAGAGGTGCTCGTCTTTGAGCAGCTGCTCTGCCTCCACGAGGTCGGCCAGGATGTGCTGGTAGTTGTCCTTGAGCGACTCAAAGGGTGGCGTCTTGAGCGAGAAGTCAGTAGCGTATGGGATGCCCTCTGCGGCGGGGTCCACGGTGATCTGGGGTGCAAATAGGCGCACAAGGTCGAAGTGCATGAAGGCACGCAGCGCCAGGGCCTCGCCCTTGTAGATGCAGAGTGGCTGACTGGCGGCATTGGCCACCAGGGGCGCATTGAGCACACTGTTGACATTCGACAGGTTGTTGTACATATCCGTCCACACGCTGGCAAAGATTTGCTTCACCTGGGTGTTCTGATACTGATACTTGCCCAGGGCGTCCACGGTAGTATTGCCGTAGCACCAGAGGGTCTGCGAGAGCACCTCCAACGTACCAAAGTACAACTCCTGTCCGTAGAGCGAACCACCTCGCATCTTGGCATACACGCCATAGAGGGCATCCTCCACACCCTCGGGGGTGGAGAGCAGCTCGTCGCGCTTCACCTGTCCATCAGGGGTGATGTCGAGAAAATTCTCACACGAGGTCATCATGACTGCAGTCAGCATGACTGCCAGATAATGGTATATTGTTCTCATTTTGAGGCTGTAGGTTGTTTTTAAGGGCTATTAAGAGTATAAAAGGGGAGTTAAAGGGAGAGAAAGGGACGAATGTACTGCTGATGTTTACAAGCGTATCGTCCTTTTACGGCACGAGCGAAGCGAGTTAACTTCCCTTTAATACCCTTTATTACCCTTATTCAAAGCGCGCTGATTATAGCGTCACACTCACATTCACCTCAAAGCCTTGGCTGTAGAGGTAGTCGGTGCCTCGCTCTATCTTGACGGTAGAGAGGCGCAGGATGTCCTGGAAGTTGATGCCGCAGCGCAGATTGGTCAGGTGCATCTTCTTGCAGAGTTTGTCGCTGAATTCATAGCTCAGATTGAGCGAACCGAGTGTCAGCGTGTTCTCCTGCTCCGCAAAGCGGTCTGTCTGCTCGGGGCGCGAGGCGTCGCGTATGTCCTTGTAGAGCGCCACATCGCCGGGGTTCTTCCATCGGTGGTCGAACACGCGCTGGTCGGCGTTATACTTGGGGTTTGAGCCCTCCACCTTGCTCACTCGGGTGGTGTTGTATATCCATGCTCCGAGGCGCATATTCAGCAGGGCATACAGGCTGAAGCCTTTCCAGTACACATTGGTGTTGATGCTACCCTGATAGCGTGGCTCGAGGTCGCCGATGAGCACCTTGTCGGCAGCGTCGTAGGTGAAGGTGAGGGTGCCGTCGCGCTTGATGTATATCTCCCGGCCCGTGGCGGGGTCGATACCGGCAGAGCGCACCAGCTTGAGCGCTGTGGTGCTCTCGCCCTCGGCATACTGGGGCAGCGGGGTGAGCGAACTCTTCGAGTTGGCCTCGTTCTCCTTGTTGATTTCCTCGAGGGCCTTGTTGATTTTGGTTATCTTGTTGCGGTTGAGGTAGCCCATCGTACCGAGTTTCCAGTAGAAGTCGCGTGTGCGGAAGATGTAGCCATCGAGTTGGAACTCGATACCGCGGTTTTCCATCTCGCCCAGGTTGCTCACGGCTGTGGTCACACCTGTCGAGGGTGCCATGGCCTTGTCGAGTAGCAGGTCGGTGGTGCGGCGTATGTAGGCATCCACGGTGAGGTTGAGTCGGCGGTCGAACATCGAGAAGTCGAGGCCGAGGTTATAGTTCATCGTGCGCTCCCAGGCCAGGTCCACATTGCCGATGGTGAGGGGCACGGCTCCGATGCCGTTCTTGTATTCATAGGTGTTGAGATACTGATACATGGTCATGGCCTGGAAGGGACTGAAGTTCACCTTTCCGTTGTAGCCCATCGAGTAGCGCAGCTTGAGCAGGTCCACCTTGTTGCGTGCCGAGGCCATGAAGCCTTCGTTGAGGATATTCCAGCCCGCACCTGCCGACCAGAAGTTGCCCCAGCGGTTGTTGGCGCCAAACTGCGACGAGCCAGTGGTGCGCCATGTGCCGTCCACGAAGTAGCGGTTGCGGTACGAGTAGGTGCCGGTGAAGAAGGCTCCCACTGTGGCTGTCTCGCCCTGCGAGCCCATGGGCTGGCGGTCTGTGGGGTAGCCCGCAGCATTGCCGATGAAGGAGAGGTGGTCATTGAAGAAACCGATGGCCTCGGTCTGCTCGGTGCGTGTCTGGTCGTGGTTGATCTCCCATCCGAGCGAAGCCGTGATGAGCGACTTGTCCTGGAAGAACTTGTTGAAGGTGCCCACCACGTTGGCGTCGTAGCTGTTGGTGCGGGTGTCGGAGCGATAGAGCAGTCCGCGCTTGGTCAGGTCGGGCTCGTTCTTGTATTGCAGCGACTTGGGCGAGGTGAAGGAGTCGCCCCACCCCTTCTGCGTAGCGATGTTGAAGTGTCCGGTGAGGCGGAACAGGTTGCACACGTCCCAGCGCACATCGGTGCTGTTGGTGAGCTGCTGTGTGCCGTTCTTCGAGTAGCTGCCCAGCAGGGCCTCGTAGAGCGGGTTGTTGATGTCCCATGCCAGATTGGTGTTGACGGTGCCGTCTGCGTTATAGATGGGGTCGTAGGGGTTCATCTTGGTGTATTGTGAGAACGACCCGTAGGGGGTGTTCTTGGTCGATACGTCTGAGAAGCTCGTACGGTTTGAGATGCTGATCATATCCTTGACGTAGTAGCTGAGCTTGAAGCCCAGTCCGGTGCGCTTGCGGTAGTCGCCCTTCATCACACCGCGTGTGTCGCCGTAGCGTCCATTGAGCTCGTAGCGCAGATTGTCCGCACCACCATACACACGCAGTGAGTGGTCGTGCGAGAGCGAGGTGCGAGCGGGTTGCGACAGCCAGTCGCTGTTCTGTCCCGCAGCCACCATCTTGTAGCGCGCATTGTAGAGTTCGTCGAGCTCATACTGCAGTGGCAGACCCGTCGAGGGACTGCTGGCTCCCGCTGCATCATAGAGGCCGGCCAGCTTCTCATAGTTCAGCTTGTCGGCAGCATTGAGCACCTGATAGTCGCCCAGCATGGGCATCTGCATCTTCATGATGCCGTTGTACTGCACGTGGGCACGCGAGTTCTTGATGGGCTTGCGCGTGATGACGATCACTCCGTTGGCTGCCTTCGAGCCATAGAGTGCCGTGGCCGAGGCATCCTTCAGCACGTTGATGCTCTCCACCTCGTTCATGTCCAGGTCGTAGAGTTCCTGCATGGTTATCTCCGTACCGTCGAGTATGATGGTGGGCTGATTGACGTCCTGGCCGTTGTTGGAAAACGAACTGGTGCCGCGCAGCACGAGTTCGTTGACATGGTTGGGGTTGGAGCCCTGCGATGTGTTGACCACCTCGGCCATGCCGGGTGTGAGCGCCGCAATGGCCTGTATGATGTTGGTGTTCGACACCTGCTTGAGGTCCATCTCCGTGATGGTGGTCACCGATCCGGTGAAGGTGGCCTTGCTCTTGTCCACAAATCCCGTCACCACCACTTCGTCCATCACCTTGCTGTCGTCGTCCATGTCCACGCGCATGTCCTTCAGGTCCTTCACCTTGGCAGACTGAAAGGAGAGGGTCTTCATGCCCACGCATGAGAATCGGATTTCGAAGTCCTTCCTTGGGGATACAATCTTGAAGGAGCCGTCCACGTCGCTCGTGGTGCCTGTCAGATACTTGCCGTCGCGACCATACAGGGCCACGGTGACACCAGGCATGGTCTCACCGAGCGATTTGTCGTACACGATACCCTGCACCGCGACCACATCGTCGGGTGTGAGCGCCGCCAGCGTGCTGACGTTGGTCTCGGTGGCCTGCACCGCTGCGGGTGTGCCCGCCAGCAATGCAGCAGCAAGGGTGATATAGAGAGATTTGTGTGTCATTTCTTTCTTATAATAGTGAAAAGTGAATAGTGAAAAATGAAAAGTTCTTCTGCAGGCAAGCTGCGAAGCGTCACCCTTAGGGATGCCGAGCGTGCTACCGTACGGGGCACTTTGTACTTTTCACTTTTCACTTTTCACTTTTCACTTTTCGTTTTTCACTTCAGTGCGAAAGCGCTGATTACTTTACGATCTTCTTGCCGTCCACGATGTAGATGCCCTTGAGGGCCTTCTCCACGCGACGACCCTGGAGGTCGTAGATAGCGCCATTCTTCTTGGCAGTCGATACCACGCCCTGGATGCCAGTGGTGGCCTTGGTGGCCACGGCATTCTGATAGAATGCCAGGAAGGTCTCCGAGGGCGCCCAGGTCTCGGGGTCGTAGGCCAGGTTGTATACAGAGAAGTCGGAGAGCTTCAGCGTGCCGTCGCTCTGGGCCTCGAGGCGGAGGTTGCCGTCAGAGCCGTTCATATCCTTCAGATACCACCACATCATGTCGCCCGAGCCCTTGATATACTTGGCTGTGGGGATGATGAGGGCATTGGGGTTCTCGCTGTCGGTCTCCACCTTGATGCCGCCCTGATTCATGATATACACCTCATCAGAGATAAAGGTGGTGATGTACTGACCGTAGGCTCCCGCCTCGCCGATGACGATCTGGAACTCGGTGGGGAACTGTGCTGCGTCCTCTGGGTTGGGGGTGAAGACCTCGGCTGTCACGTTGTAGGTGCCGGCCCACTCGATGGCGTCGCCGCTGGCGGGCAACTTAGCCACACCGTTCATCCACCACTGCACGAAGGCGATAGAGTCCTTCACCTCGCCCTCTGCCTCTACCTGATGCAGGGTGCCGAGCACGAGTGAGTTGGCCATGGCCAGGGTGGTCTCGTTGATATAGTTGAACGACACGTTGCCCTTGATGCCGCCATACATGCTCACGATGTAGTAGCCCTTGTCTGCGTCGACCAGGGTGCTGTCGAAGGGGATGACAAGGCTCGAGCCGTTGAAGGTGGCATCGAGTGTGAAGGGAGCCACGCCGTCGATGGTGATGGTGGCCTTGTAGTCACGGTCGCTGCCGTTCTTGGCCAGGGCCATGGCATACTGTGTGGGCAGCTCGGAGCCGTCCATGGTGTCCCATGTGCCGCTGCCGGCCTTCACGGTCCACTCACCCTCGATGGCGGGCACGGCAATCTCCTCGCGCTCGATGAGCTCCATCTTGACGTTGCTGAAGCGTGCCAGCACCACGTTGGATGCCGAGTCGGTGTAGTTGCAGTTCACCAGAGTGAAATCGGTCGAGGTGATGGTCTGTGCATCCTCGCTGATGGTGAAATAGTAGGCCTTGAGCTGCACGTTGCCAAAGGGGTAGATGCCCTCCTCGTTGGAATAGTAGATGCCGTTGCCCCACACGTTGTAGCTATTGCCACTGGGGTTGTTGACCTTAAACATCTGCTTCTCCTCGGAGAACATGTTCACCTTCATGGCCTCGCCCTGTGCACCGGCAAAACCCGTGATCTGGGCGTCGTAGATGTTGGCGGCATCCTTGGTGATGACCACCTCGCTCTCAGCGGCGAAATAGTTGGCAAAGGCCTGTCCTGCCTCTGTCACCTCCACGGTGGCGGTGAATTTCCACTTACCGAAGAGGTCGGTCATAGATGTGACTGCTGCCTGAGCAGAGCCAGCGATGAGTAGCATCATGGCTACGAGTGTGAAGTAAAGTTTTCTCATAAGTTTGTATTTTAGGGGTTAATTGATTTTTTTGACTACAGACTACGGCTGTTGTTTTTGACTACAGACTACAGACTACGGCTGTTTTTTTAAACAACGGAAAGAACGGGATATCCTTTTTCTGTTCGTTCCGTTGTTAAACCTTTATAACTACGGAAAGAACGGGATATCTTTCTTCTGTTTGTTCCGTTGTTAAATCTTTATAACTACGAAAAGAACAGAATATCTTTTTTCTGTTCGTTCCGTTGTTAAACCTTTATAACTATAGTAAGAACAGAATATCTTTTTTCTGTTCGTTCCGTTGTTAAACCCACAACCTAAAACCTCAAGAGCGAAGCGACCTGAAACCTAAATCCCTATAGCCCCTCGAGCATCGTCTTGAGGCTGGGGTGACTGGGGCGGGGGGCATTATACTGGAGGAGGCGGCCCTCACGGTCGTAGATGACAAAGAAGGGGATGCCCTGCACATTGAGTGCCTGTCCCAGCAGTCCCTTGGGGTCGTGCCACTGATTGCCACGCATCTGCAGCGCCTCCATCTTCTTCTTCCAGGGCTCCTCCTTGGCATCAATGGAGATGCTCACGAAGACCACCCCGTCGTTCTGCAGCTCCTTCTCCAGGGCCTGCAGGTGGGGCACCTCCTTGCAGCACGGACCGCACCACGAGGCCCACAGGTCGATGTAGACGTACTTGCCGCGCAATTCGTCGATGGTGTGCGTCTTGCCCTCGGCGTCGGTGAAGGTGAGCCCCTCGGGGAATGGATTGCCGGGGATGGTGACGCGGTTGGCCCTGAACTTCCTGACATACTTGCCATCAAGGGCGTATTTGGCGGTCACAGCCTCCAGTTCGGCCAGCCCCTGCTCATACTTGCCAGCATAGTCATAGCGGGCCACGTATTTGTCGAGGGCTGCGCCCCCCACCTTATTTATAATATCCTCACACTTGAAGTTGCCATACAGCCAGTCCATCTGCTCGCTGAGCGTGGCTCCGCGGGGCATGAAGCGGTCTATCAGCTGATAGGCAATGGGGAAGGTGGCTGCCAGCGGAGAGTCCATCACCCGTTCGGGCCTGTCCATCACCTCCTCGATGCCAAAGGGCACCTCCGATGGTTTGCAGCCTAATATGTTGGGCACATAGGTGTAGGCATTGTAGGCCGAGGTGTAGGCCCACATGCGGACATACTTCTCCACCCTCGCCGTGCAGCGGTATGCCTTGACCACCGAGTCGGCCTTCTGCTCAAAGCTCGTCACGATGGTGCGCAGCTCGTCGGCCGTGCGTCCGGGTGTCCACAGTGCCATCAGCCCCTGGGCCTCACACTGGGCATAGCTGCCCAGGGCCTTGTTGTCGGGCGTATCGGTGGCCATGAGGCAGTAGCCTGCCGTCTGCACAGCCACCTTGGCGGCTCCACCACCCTTGCCCAGGCTGATGGTGCCGAATATCTGGGCCCCATCGCGGATGCAGGTCACGGAGTAGAGCCCCTCGGGCGACGTTGCCACCGTGGCACTATAGGTGGTGCCCTCGGAGGTCATCTCCACCAGTTCGGCCTCACCCTTGGTCACCAGCGGACGGACATACATCTTGCATCCCTCCGCCTCCTGGGCCTTGGCAAACTGCAGACTGATCTCACGGGTCTGTCCATTTGCCATTAGCGTACATGCAGAGGCCACAAGCAGGGCAAACGCCTTGATTGTACTCTCTACACTTGTACTTACACTATGCTGGAATTTCTTCATATTTTACCCTAAAAATAACACCAAAATCGGCGATTACATGGTTATGCTGACACAAAGATACAAAATAAAAGCATACCCACAAGCCTTTTCTCCCTTTTTCTGCTTTTGGGGCGCAAAATGGCTTGTCTGCTGCCATCCTGCATGGTGCTGCGATGGACTATATATGCTGTCAAAACAGACCATATATGCAGACGAAACAGAACATATATGCTGCAGCAATAGAACATATATGCTGCAGAAACACGCCCTTAAAGGTAGGGTGTTCAAAATCCTCATAATTCCTATGACCAATTTATCCCCAAAATATCCACCTAACTAACAGTAAATTAATAAACTGCATTTTTAATCGTGCAGAATTTCCATTCCGACACATTATGCATATAATTGTTACAGAATGTCTATCCTCAAATCCGCAACCGCCCTCATAACCCAAGTTTGATATTCAATTGTCCGTTTTTCCTGCTGTCCAGTACTTTGCG
>CALZKW010000035.1 GCA_945788095.1 uncultured Prevotellaceae bacterium
GCAAAGGTACAACTGTTCTACAACTGCAACAACGTGTAATTTATCGAATGCTTACCGCTAAACTCCCAATTTGCGAGATACTGGATTTCACCACATACAACAAGCCCCCCCCAAGGAGCAAGCTCTCTGGGGGGGGGGATGTATGTATGAAAGGAGATTTTACTTCTTCTTGAAGCGGAGGGCCTGCTCCTTGATGAGATCTGCGTCGTCGAAGTAGTTGATCTTCATGGCGCGGCGCACCTCGTCCATGGTCTCGATGGCTGCCTCGCGGGCGCGCTCGCAGCCACGGCGCAGGATGTCGTAGACGGCGGGGATGTCCTTCTCCAACTCGGCACGGCGCTGACGGATGGGCTCGAGGCGCGAGTTGAGCACATTGTAGAGGAACTTCTTGCAGGTGCCGTCGCCCAGACCACCACGCATGTAGTGGGCCTTCATCTCATCGAGGTTCTTGTACTCGGGCAGGAACTGCTCGAAGTCGCTGTCCTCGCAGAAGGCATCGAGATAGATAAAGACGGTGTTCTGATACTCGTGCTCCACGCCCTGCTCGTCGGTGTAGGTGCCCGAGAGATGGCCGGGATCCTCGATGTTGAGGTGGAGAGGGTCGGTGAACATGGAGTTGACTTTCTTCTTCAGTTCCTTGGCCGTGTCGGAGAGGTAGATGCAGTTGCCCAGGCTCTTGCTCATCTTGGCCTTGCCGTCGGTGCCTGGCAGACGGCAGCACACCTGATTGGTGGGCAGCATGATCTGGGGCTCCACGAGGGTGGGACCGTAGATGTGGTTGAAGCGGCGCACAATCTCGCGGCTCTGCTCCAGCATGGGCTCCTGGTCTTCACCCGCAGGCACTGTGGTGGCCTTGAAGAGGGTGATGTCGGCAGCCTGAGAGATGGGATAGGTGAAGAAGCCCACGGGGATGCTCTCGCCACCAAAACCGCGCATCTGTATCTCGGTCTTCACCGTGGGGTTGCGCTGCAGACGGCTCACACTCACCAGGTCCATGAAGTAGAACGAGAGTTCGCACAGCTCGGGTATCTGGCTCTGGATGAAGATGGTGCACTTCTCGGGGTCGAGACCAGCCGAGAGATAGTCGAGGGCCACCTCGATGACATTCTGGCGCACCTTCTCGGGATTGTCGATATTGTCCGTCAGAGCCTGTGCATCGGCTATGAAGACATACATCTTGTCGTAGTCGCCCTCATTCTGGAGCTCTACACGGCGACGCAGCGAGCCCACATAGTGTCCGATGTGGAGCTTGCCCGTTGGGCGGTCGCCCGTAAGGATAATCTTTTTCTTTGATTCCATATTTATTTTTAGGTTGTAGGTTTTGTGGTTGTAGGTTGTAGGTTTTGTGGTTGTAGGTTGTAGGTTATTTTTTAACAACAGAAAGAACGGAATGATATTTTCTGTTTGTTCCGTTGTTAAACCTAAAACACCTAAAACCTCTTGAGGTTGTAGGTGGTAGGTTATTTTTTAACAACAGAAAGAGCGGAATGATATTTTCTGTTTGTTCCGTTGTTAAACCTAAAACCTCAAAAGCGAAGCGACCTAAAACCTAAAACCTCTGTCTAAAACATCTTCAGCATATCCTCCTCGCGGAATATCGTGACCACCACACGCCCGTCGGGGGTGTAGCTGGGATTGGTCGTGGCAAAGAGTTCGCTGACGAGATGCTCCATCTGTTCGTTGGTGAGATATTCGCCCGTGCTGATGGCCGTGTTGCGGGCCAGCGTGAGCGCCACACGGTGGTGTATCAGGTCGCCCACGTCGGTGGTCTTCTCCTCCTGCGTGGCCACCATCTCGAGCAGCAGTTGCTGGATGTTGACACCATCGGTGCCCGCAGGCACGCCGGAGACGGAATAGCTGCCGCCGCCAAGGGCCGTGATGTCGAAGCCCAGGGTGTGGAGCGTGTCGAGCATCTGCTCAAACTGCCCCTGCGAGGATGCCGGCAGCTGTATCATCTCGGGGAAGAGGAGGCCCTGGCTGGTGGCCGTGTGCTGACGCAACTGTTCGCGGTAGCGGTCGTAGAGCACGCGGATATGGGCGCGGTGCTGGTCGACAATCATCAGGCCGGTGCGCACCGAGGTGATGATGAAGCGGCCGTGGTACTGGAAGTGCTGGCTGCTCTTCTCCATGGCCTCGGTCTCCTCGGGGGTGAAGAGCGACGACTCCATGGGTTCGTCCTCCACGTCCATCAGGTCCATGTCGCTCTTGGCCTGCCCGTGCTTCTCTAAGCCCTGATAGAGGAGGTCCCAGTCGGACACGGTGGCTGAGCGCTGCCTGGTGGGCGACACAGTAGGGCCCGAGGACTTGCTGCCTCCTCCCCCACCCGACTTGAAGGGATTGTAGCTGAGGTCGACATCGATGGCCGGCGTGAAGGTTGGTGAGGGGGCCGTGGCATCAAAGACGGGCATCTCGGGACGGTCTTCGGCATCAAAGTCGATGACGGGCACGGCATTAAACCGCCCCAGGGTCTGCTTCACAGCCGCTATGATGACCTGCCAGATGGCAGCCTCATTCTCAAACTTAATCTCGGTCTTGGTGGGGTGGATGTTCACATCGATGTCCTGGGGATTGACCTCAAAGTAGAGGAAGTAGGGCACCTGCTCCGTGGCCGCAATGATGCCATTGAAGGCCTCCTGCACCGCCTTGTGGAAGTAGGGATGGCGCATGTAGCGGTTGTTGACAAAGAAGTATTGGTGGGCCCCCTTCTTGCGGGCCGACTCGGGCTTACCCACGAAACCGTAGAGATGACAGAGACTGGTCGCCACGTCGACCTCAAGCATCTGGTCACCGATGCGCTTGCCAAACACATTGACGATGCGCTGACGCAGGTTGCTCACGGGAAGGTCGGTCACTAAATTGTCGCCATGGGTGAGCGTGAAGTGTATCTGCGGATTGACCAGCGCAATGCGCTCAAACTCGTGGACGATGTTGGAGAACTCGGTGTTGTTGCTCTTCAGAAACTTGCGGCGTGCCGGCATATTGAAGAAGAGATTCTGCACCAGGAAGTTGGTACCCACCGGACAGGCGTCTGCCTCCTGCGACACGAAGGTGCCTCCCTCGTTGATCAGACAGGTGCCCAACTCGTCGTCCTTGGTACGGGTGCGGAGTGTCACCTGGGCCACAGCAGCCACACTGGGCACAGCCTCGCCGCGGAAGCCCATCGTGTGGAGGTTGTAGAGGTCCATGGCCTGGAGTATCTTGCTCGTGGCATGGCGCTCAAAGGCCATACGGGCATCGGTGGGGCTCATACCCTTGCCGTCATCGATGACCTGGATGGAGGTGCGGCCAGCATCGACCACAATGACATCGATACGCTTGGCCCCCGCATCCACTGCATTCTCCACCAACTCCTTGATGACAGAAGCTGGCCGCTGTATGACCTCCCCAGCTGCTATCTGGTTGGCCACGGTATCCGGTAACTGATGTATGATGTCCATTTACTTTAGGTTGTAGGTTTTGAGGTTGTAGGTTTTAGGTGGTAGGTTTTGGGTTTTGTGGGTACTGGCTTTGAGGTTGTAGGTTTTGAGGTAGGTTTATTTTTCAACAACAGAAAGAACGGAATGATATTTTCTGTTTGTTCCGTTGTTAAACCTAAAGCCTCAAAAGCGAAGCGACCTAAAGGTGCACCCTCCCCGTCTGCAGATAGTGCCACACGAGGATGAGCACAAGGATGATGAAGAGCGCAATGGGCCACGAGAGACGCTTGGGGTCCTCGCTGAATCGCTTGGCGCGGGGGGTAAACTCCGAGAATTTGCCCTTGAACTTATCCTTGACGTCTGTCTCGGGAGG
This sequence comes from uncultured Prevotellaceae bacterium, assembly GCA_945788095.1. Taxonomy (GTDB): domain Bacteria; phylum Bacteroidota; class Bacteroidia; order Bacteroidales; family Bacteroidaceae; genus Physcousia. Next base: position 3,790 of record CALZKW010000035.1, read on the forward strand.
GAGCTCGCCTGTGCGGCGCTTCTCGTCCTCCACAAGTTTCTGCAACTTGTCATCTCTCTCGCTCGTATAGATGCTCACCCGGCGAAATCCGCGAGGCTCGCGTGCGCTAAACATGCCCATTTGTCTTTTTAGGTTTTAGGTGGTTTTTAGGTGGTAGGTGGTAGGTCGCTACGCTTTTGAAGTTGTAGGTCGCTACGCTTTTGAGATTGTAGGTATTAAGGGTATTAAAAGTATTAAGTATTATTCACTATTCACTTTAGAAAGAGTCTGCCTCGGTGGCTTGTGGGTGGCTGAGGGGCGGAGCTTGGTCTCATCCTTCTTGCCTCGCCAGTTGAAGACATCCATGGGGTAACTGGGGCGTATATACTCAAACCACTGGAAGTTGTCGAGATAGAGTTGGTCGGGTGGCACGAGGCCCAAAGGATAGAGCGTGCCGGTGCTGGCTGCTCCCCAGATGCGCTCGAGCTTGCGGTTGACCATATACATGCGCAGCTGTGTGGTCTCCAGATGGTTCATGCCTATCATCAGCGAGTCGTCGTCGAAGGGGTAGTAGTTGAGCCGGACATTCTGATGGGCCACGGTGTGGTCGATGTCCTTGCCCTTGAAGTAGTTGCGCAGCTCCTTGCAGGCCAACTGATTGTAGTGGATGCTGTCGATGCGCTCCACGGTGAGGGCTTGATTGACCACATAGACACTGTCGATGGTCGAGTCGTTGACCCAGATGTGGATAAACTCACCCAGTATCTGCTGATTGTTTTGCCACACGATGGGGTCGTAGTACATCGTGGCGCACGAGTCCTTGCTCACATACACCATCGAGTCGCACACAGCCTGCACATCCTTGCGAAAGGCTCTCACATGGCGGTAGGCATGGAGGGTGCGGTACATGCTGTCGGTATCGATATGGTAGGTGTAGACGCGGAAACTGTCGGCATGGGCATAGAGGGTGTCGCGCTGCGAGTAGTCCATCAAGAGGGCCGAATCGGCCGTCTCGGCATAGCCCACAGCATCGTCGTAGAAGGCATAGTGGCCCGTGAACATATTCTTGTTGAGACTGTCCACATAGGTCACGTGGCCGTCCACACGCATCTGCTGCGTCTTGTCGTTGTTGTAGGCCGTGTCGCACACAAGGCGGCGATGGTTCAGATAGTCGTCCATCACCACGTGGCCAAAGGCATGGCTCTCCTTCTTGACGTCATCGGTGCACACATAGTCGCAGGTCATGTGGCGCTTGTTCTTCTTGTCGACCATCACCACATCGCCCCATCCCTCAGTCACCTTGGTCTGGTCGTTGTTGGTGCTGCGCAGACAGGTGATCTCGCGCTGCTGCTTCTTGTCAATATAGGTCACACCACCATAGCCCGTGGTCACCTTCGTGCGGTCATCATACACCACACTGTCGCAGTCCATATACGACGCTCCGCTGCGGTCCTGGCTGCGCACATTGCCATAGCACTTTGCCAACTTGGTGCGACCATCATAGTCGATGCTGTCGCCCACCAGACGACGGTTGCCACTCACCACCACCGAGCGACCTATCAGGTAGGCCTTCTCCGTCTTGGTGTTGTAGACGCCCCTGCGGGTGAAGATAGAATCCTTGCCGTGCATGATATTGCTCAGACTCACCAGGCGGGCTATACCCGTGGAGGTGTTGTAGTGGAGCGAGTCGGTCTTGAGTGTGGTCTTGGGATTGACGGCAGGCGAATTGAGTTCCACGTTATAGTAGAACGAGGCGTCGTGGGTGAGCATGTCATACATGCCCCAGTCGCTCACGAGCAGGTTCTTGTCGTCTTTCAGTTTGCCACCATTCTGATAGTAGCCCACGTCGTTGAGCATATCATAGTCGAGGGTATCGGTCAGCAGGGTGTTCTTGTGGTGTACGAGCACCACATTCTTGCGTGCCTGAGCCAGTTCACGCGTACCGTTATAATAAAGGATGTCGCAATCGAGGGTCAGCGTATCGCCGCGTCGCATCTTGACATTGCCAAAGGCATCAAACGAATTGGATGCCTCATAGAAGAGTGCAGAGTCGCAGGTCAGTTCCGTGCCGGCATGCTCCAGACTCACCTTACCCACCAGAATGCGTGCCATAGGATTCACCATCTGGTTGTAGTAGAGCGTATCGGCATGACGAAGGTTGACCCTCTGATTGGTAGGGGTCTTCTGCTTGCGCGTCTTCACGGCCGGAACTGTCAGCGCCCACGATGTGGCCAGACATCCCAGCATGAAGCACATTATGATGGTCAGTGTCTCTTTTCTCATTGATACAAAGGGAAAGGGAAATCCCCCCTAAAACCTAAAACCTCAAAAAACCTACTTCACCCACCCTGGATACTCAAACTCGCAGCTGCGCCACTCCTCGTTGATGCGCACATAGGTGTTCTTCTGCTTCTCGCGTATCCATTCGTTGACCACGTCGCTCTTCTTCTTGGCCAGCACAATGTCGCGAAGCATGGGGAAGTCCTCCTGGATATTGGCTCTGTGCTCCTTGCTGCGCGACTTGAGCTTAGCAATGGCACAGACGGTCTTACCCTTCTTGTTAACCATCTGGAAGGGTTTGGAGATCTCACCAGTCTCGAGGCCTGCCACAGCATTGGCCAATTCGGCCGACACATTGGCGAGCTCCTCCATGGTGAAGCGCGAGGTATAGGTACGTTCGGTCTGAGTGATGCGCTCATTGGTGAGCAGACCGTTGTTGTTGCGGGTATCCTTGTCATCGCTTGCCCACATAGCGGCCTGCTCAAAGGTGAGCTTACCCTTGCGTACATCCTCAGCGATGGAGTCGAGGCGCACCACACACGAGTCGATGTCTCTCTGCTCCACATTGGGGCGCATCAGGATGTGGCGGAAGTTGCCCTTATCGCCACGCTTCTCAATGAGCTGGATGATATGGAAACCAAATTCGGACTCCACCACCTTGCTCACCTTCTTGGGGTCATTTAGGGCGAAGGCCACAGCAGCAAAGGCGGGGTCAAGGTCGCCCTTGTTGGTGAATCCCAACTCACCACCTCTCACATACGAGGGATCGATACTATAGGCATGGGCCATGGCGGTAAAGGTGGTGCTGCCACTGCTGATACGCTCAGCGAGTTCGCGCAACTTATTCTTCACACGGTCTATCTCCTCACGGGGGATAAGGGGCTGCTGCACAACGAGTTCGACCTCCACTTGTGTAGGCACGAGGGGAAGCGAGTCCTCGGGGATATTCTTGAAGTAGCGACGCACATCAGCAGGATTAATCTTGACGTCCTCAGTCAGTTTCTCCTGCATCTGCTCCATCAAGGCCTGATCGCGCAGACGGTCATGCATCTCCTCACGAATCTGGCTGAAACTCGTCGACATATACTCCTCGAGCTTCTCCTTCGATCCGGCACGCATCACCCACTCCTCGAGCTGAGCCTCCACGCGGGAGTTGATCTGGCTCTCGCTGACCTCGAGCGAGTCGATGGCTGCCTGATGGAGGAAGAGTTTCTGGATCGCAATACGCTCGGGAATGACACAGTAGGGATTGCCCTCTATGCGGCCCCAGTCGGGGTCGCGACGCATACTCTCGACGTCGCTCTTGAGGATGGCCTCATCGCCCACCACCCAAATCACCTCATCGATGACATTATTATTCTGAGCCTCGACATGCAGCACTCCGCAGAGAGCGAGCAATGCCATTAAGAATACCTTATACTTCATTATATTTCTGTTGGTCCTCTCCGTTCCTGTGAAGAGATAACTTTCACATTGTTCTTTCTCTCCTGATGGGAAGCAGACTGAATTAGTGCTTATTTACAGTAGCGATGACCTCGGGATAGATCTTCACCTCGTAGCGCTTGCGAAGACCTTCTACAAATGCCTTCTCGCATGATGCCTGGTAGTCGGTCACCACCTGGCTGCCCACGTCGGTCCACTTCTCAGGACCTCTCTTGAGCACCTTGCCCACAACGTCGGCATAGGGGTAACCCTTCTTCTCCTTGGGAGCCACCTTCTTCTGCTTCAGGGCAATCTTGTCTACAAAGGCGTTCTCACCCTGTGCAAAGACGCGCTGCTCCATGCGTACTGTGACGCTGTCCTTGTTGAAGGTGTTGCGCACCAGTTCAATCCACTTGGTCTCGTCAGCCTTCTTCAGGAGCTTCTTGACTGCCTTCACGTCCCTCTTATTCTTGCAGTAGAAGACCATACCGCGGAAGTGGGGCTTGTCGTAGGCATAGGCATCCTTGTTGTCCTTGAAGTAGCGCTCTACAGAGGCGCTGTCCTTGGCAGCAGGGTCCCACACCTCAGTCTTCATAATCTCGAAGAGCAGGAGGCCGTCGTGGTATTCCTTCACGAGGTAGCGTAGGTCGGGATCCTTCTTGCAGAACTGTGCGGTCTCGATGTCGAGCGCCTCTTCTGCCGTGATGTTGCGGTCCTTGCTGAGGGCATCCACTGCCTCCTGAGCCAAACGGTCGCGCACTCCCTGACGGTCCAGATACTGCTCGATCTGTGGACGGAGCTGCTCATACGACTCAAGGTTCTTCTTGCCACGCAACTGTATGATGTGGTAACCCACAGGCGAGAGGATGGGCTTAGCCACATCGCCGCTGTCCTTGAGCTGGTAGATGACATCCTCCATCTCCTTGATCACGTTTCCGGGACCCAACCACTGTGGTATCAGTCCGCCACGCACAGCTGTGCCCTTGTCATCCGAGAGGTTCTTGGCCAGTTCCTCATACGAGGCTCCACCCAGATAGGCCTGGTAGATGCTGTCGATGCGCACTTTGCCTGCCTCTTGCTCCTCCTTGCTGGCATTCTGGGGCAGACGCAGGAAGATATGAGCCGCCATACGCAGGTCATGGCCATCGAGCTGCTTGAGCATGCCGTCATAGTAGCTGCGCACCTCGCGCTCCATCGCCTCCTTCTTGACGAGCAATGGGCGTATCTGCTGGTCGCGATACTGGCGGAACTCCTTCTGATAGCTGCTCAGGGTGTCATATCGGGCATCCTCGGCGGCCTTGACCTTGAGTTTGTAGTCGACAAACATGTCTACATATTCCTCCACCGACTTCTTGTCCAATACGTCGTCAGAGTTGTTCTTATTATAGTTATATTCAAATTCCGAACGGGGCACATCCACTCCTGCGATGCGCATCACGATGGGGTCGGCCTGCTGTGCTGATGCTACCATTTCGGTCAGAGCCATGCAAGTGGCAAGAAGCATTTTCTTCATAAAACAATCAGTTTAGTTTTTACCTAAAACACTTCGTCCTGCCTTGGAGCAAGACGAAGTGCATCTCTATGTATTCTCTCTATATAGTGTTGATTACAGAGGACGGCTGTAGTTAGGAGCCTCGCTGGTGATGGTCACATCGTGGGGATGACTCTCCATCACACCGGCATTGGTAATGCGAACAAACTTCGCATTGTGGAGGTTCACAATGGTAGCCGCACCACAGTATCCCATACCGCTGCGCAGACCGCCGATGAGCTGGTAGATAACCTCCTGCACGGTGCCCTTGTAGGGTACACGACCTGCGATACCCTCGGGTACGAGCTTCTTGACGTCCTTCACATTGCCCTGGAAGTAGCGATCCTTCGAACCGCACTCCATAGCCTCGAGCGAACCCATACCGCGGTAGCTCTTAAACTTACGGCCATTATAGATAATGGTGTCACCGGGGCTCTCCTCGGTACCGGCTACAAGCGAACCGATCATTACGCAGCAGCCACCTGCAGCGAGGGCCTTGACAACATCGCCTGAGTAGCGCAGACCACCGTCAGCAATGAGGGGCACACCGGTACCAGCCAGAGCGCTGGCCACATCGTAGACTGCACTCAACTGGGGTACACCAACACCGGCTACCACACGGGTGGTACAGATACTGCCAGGACCGATACCTACCTTAACGCCATCAGCACCAGCCTCGGCGAGCATCTTGGCAGCTTCGCCAGTAGCCACATTACCCACCACGATGTCCACACCGGGGAAGTTGGCCTTGGCCTCCTTGAGTTTCTCAATCACTGCCTTTGAGTGACCGTGTGCTGTATCGATAACGATAGCATCAACACCAGCATCCACCAGGGCACGCATACGCTCAAAGGTATCAGCAGTAACGCCCACACCGGCAGCTACACGCAGGCGGCCCTTCTCGTCCTTACATGCCATAGGCTTATCCTTGGCCTTTGTGATATCCTTATAGGTAATCAAACCGACGAGGCGGTTCTGGTCGTCCACTACGGGGAGTTTCTCGATCTTATTCTCCTGCAAGATCTGTGCCGCACCCGACAGGTCGGTCTGTACGTGGGTGGTCACAAGATTGTCGCTGGTCATCACCTCATCGATAGGACGGTTCTGATTGAGCTCGAAGCGGAGGTCACGGTTGGTCACGATACCTACCAACTTACGGTCATCATCTACCACAGGGATACCTCCGATGTGGTACTCTGCCATCAGATTGAGAGCATCGGCCACAGTGCTGCCACGCTTGATGGTCACAGGGTCGTAAATCATACCATTCTCAGCACGCTTCACGATAGCTACCTGGCGTGCCTGCTCCTCGATGCTCATATTCTTGTGGATGACTCCGATACCGCCCTCGCGAGCAATAGCGATAGCCATGGTCGCCTCAGTCACTGTATCCATTGCTGCAGTAACGAAGGGGATCTTCAAATCGATATTACGCGAAAACTTGGTGTGCAACTCCACATCGCGAGGCAGTACCTCTGAGTATGCGGGAACAAGGAGGACGTCGTCGTAGGTCAGGCCGTCCATTACGATTTTATCTGCAATAAATGATGCCATAATGTTGATTTGTTTATATATTGCGTGCAAAAATACGGCTTTTTTTCGATATAGGGAAAATTTTTCGATAGGTTTTGGGGCCAACACATATATATTATAGTGCCATCGCCCCTCCCCCATCACCTCGCCAGATACCCCCCAAAGGGCCACACTGATTATGATCTACCCAAGCCCCCTCTCTGAGCCTCCCCCTCATTGTGCGAGGCGATTCATCGCCTCGCCTCATCCTCAATACCCCCACACAAGCAACAAGGCCTACAAGCCGCCCCCAGAGGGACCACTTGTAGGCCTTGCTTATTAGTTAGCCTGCTCAGAGAGGAATTTGATGCGCACGAGTCGTATCTCGTCCACCTCATAGTCACCCAGGTCCTCGAGGGCCGTATCAAGGTCGCCATCCTCGCTCTCCTCCATGAAGTAGTCGTAGATGTCGTAGATGCTGTCCTCGTCCATGATTTCGTTGATATAGTAGTCAATGTTGAGCTTGGTACCACTCTCCACGATACTCTCTATGGCGTCGATGAGCTCCTCATAGTCCATACACTGCGACTTGGCTATATCTCTGAGGTTGATCTTGCGATCGATGCGCAGGATGATGTCCACCTTCGACTTGCTCTTGTTGGCCACATCGCGCACGCGCTCATCTGCCAGACGTTCTATATCATTCTCCTCGCAGTAGCGGGCAATAATCTCACAAAACTCCTTGCCGTAGCGCTTGGCCTTGCCCTCACCCACTCCATGGATGTGCATCAGCTCATCGAGCGTGATGGGATAACTGGTGGCCATGGCATCGAGCTGATCGTCGCTAAAGACCACATAGGGGGGCACCTTTTTGCGCTCACTCACCTTCTTACGCTCGCTGTGGAGTATCTTGCGCAGCGTCTCGTCCAGGGCGGCATTACCGCCGGTCTGAGTATCGCTGCCCGAATAGTCGTAGTCGTGGTCCTCCACGACCATAAATGATACGGGCTCCTGCATGAACTCGCGTCCCTTAGACGTCAGTTTGATCAAGCCGTAGTTGTCCACATCTCTCACCAGATAGCCGTCCACCATGGCCTGGCGTAGCACGGCATTCCAGAAACGCTCGTTGTGCTCCTTGCCGATACCAAAGCACTCCAGACGGTCGTGCATGTGGTCGCACACCTTGGGTGTTTCCTCGCCCATGATGACATCGAGGATGTGGTCTATCTTGAAGTCCTCCTTGATGGCACGGATTACCTCCAAGGCATCAGCGAGTTCGTCCTTAGCCTCCACCATAGTGCGGGGATGCAGACAGTTGTCGCAGTTCTCGCAATTGTCGCGCAGGTAGTCCTCACCGAAGTAGTGGAGCAGAAATCTGCGGCGACACATCGACGTGCCGGCATAGGCTGCGGTCTCGCGCAGCAACTGCTTGCCAATATCCTGTTCGGCCACGGGTTTGCCCTCCATGAATTTCTCAAGCTTCACCAGGTCCTTGTCTGAATAAAAGCAGATGCAGCGACCCTCGCCGCCGTCACGGCCCGCACGACCGGTTTCCTGATAGTAGCCCTCAAGGCTCTTGGGGATGTCATAATGTATCACGAAGCGCACATCAGGCTTATCGATGCCCATACCGAAGGCTATGGTAGCCACGATGACGTCGATTTCCTCCATCGTGAACTTATCCTGTACCTCGCTGCGGGTCGCACTGTCCATACCGGCATGGTAGGCCAGGGCATTGATTTTGTTGGCGCGCAACTTGCCCGTCAGTTCCTCCACCTTCTTACGGCTGAGGCAGTATACAATACCGCTCTTGCCTGGATTCTTGAGGATGTATTTGACGATATCGTCGTCCACACGGCTCTCCACTTTGGGGCGCACCTCATAGTAGAGATTGGGACGGTTGAAGCTGCTCTTGTATTCATCACCATCGGGCATGCCGAGGTTTTTCTTGATGTCGCCTCTCACCTTGTCTGTAGCCGTGGCTGTCAGGGCAATGATGTGACTCTTGCGGATACCCTCGAAGGCTACCTCCACAGTCTCGACTGACGAGAGCGGGGGCAAAGCGCCACCCAGGAACTCCTCGGCATCGTCCTTATACAACTCATACTTATGGACAGCGTCCTCCACAGCCTCGACTACCTTGGTGCAGAATTTCGCATCCAACTGTACCGTGCCCTCTGCCGCCTCCAGCACTCTGCCACGCAAATCGAGGGCCACATTGGCCACTCTGCGGTAGCGCTCTATCTGGTCTACCAGTGCTGCCTTACGGGGATCGTCACCCACCAGTTCGTCAGCCTGCTTGCGCAACTGATTGGCCGCCTTGACCAACTTGTCTACTGCCTGTTTTGTGGGTTTCTCATAGAGGGCATCGAGCACACTGCCAATGGCTATCTTGTTTATCGTAGGGCGTATATTGCGGTACTCGGGGCGGAAGTCATGACCCCACTCCGAGATGCAGTGGGCCTCATCGATGGCATAAAAGGAGATGTTGACAGTACGCAAGAAAGCCATATTGTCTTCCTTGTTGAGCGACTCGGGAGCCACATAGAGCAATTTGGTGCGGCCACCGATGATGTCATTTTTCACACGGTCTATCTCCGACTTATTGAGCGAGGAGTTGATAAAGTGGGCGATGCCGTCATCTTCGCTCACCTGGCGAATGGCATCTACCTGATTTTTCATCAGGGCAATGAGGGGGGATATGACAATGGCGGTGCCCTCCATGAGCAGGGCAGGCAACTGATAGCATAGCGATTTGCCACCACCTGTGGGCATAAGCACAAAGGTGTTGCGGCCCATCAACACATTGCGTATGATAGCCTCTTGATCCCCCTTGAAGGCATCAAAACCAAAATACTTTTGCAGTTGTTTTTTCAGGTCTATTACTTCCATCGTCATACCAACAAAGTCTGATTCTTGATTTTCGGTCTAACAAAATTAAATAAATTTTGCCATAAACACAAACAAGAATCTGACTTTTGTATGATTTTTCTTCAAAAAAAGGCGTTTTTCCATCAATATTCTCACACAAAGGCACGAAGAATACGCTAAAAAACATATTTCAGCGCATCCTCCGTGCCTTTTTTGCCAATGCCGGGGCTACTCTCCCTGACTATCAATCCATCTTCTTCTCAATCTGCTGCTTGGCAAATTCGAGCGTCACCTCAAACTTCTTCTGCTTCTTTGAGGGGAGTTCATACTGGGGTTCCATCATGATGGTCTCCACGATGCTGCGCAGACCGCGTGCACCGAGCTTGTACTCCACTGCCTTGTCCACCATGTAGTCCAGCGTCTCCTGGGGGAAGGTCACCTTGATGCCATCCATCTCAAAGAGCTTAATCTGCTGCTTGATGATAGAGTTCTTGGGCTCTGTCAGGATGTTGCGCAGCGCCTCCTTGTCGAGGGGATTCAGATAGGTCAGCACGGGCAGACGACCGATAATCTCGGGGATGAGACCAAAGCTCTTGAGGTCCTGGGGCACAATATACTTCATCAGATTGCCCTTGTCGAGCTTCTTCACGTTGCTGACGTTGTCATAGCCCACCACGTGGGTATTGAGGCGCTGAGCTATCTTGCGCTCGATACCATCAAAGGCACCGCCGCAGATAAAGAGGATATTGCGGGTGTCCACGTGAATATAGTCCTGGTCGGGGTGCTTACGGCCTCCCTTGGGGGGCACATTGACCATCGATCCCTCGAGCAACTTGAGCAGGCCCTGCTGCACACCCTCGCCACTCACGTCGCGGGTGATGCTGGGATTGTCGCTCTTGCGGGCTATCTTGTCTATCTCGTCGATAAACACGATACCGCGCTGGGCTGCATCCACGTCATAGTCAGCCACCTGGAGCAGACGGCTCAAGATGCTCTCCACGTCCTCGCCCACATAGCCAGCCTCAGTGAAGACCGTGGCGTCGACGATGGTAAAGGGCACCTTGAGCAACTTACTGATGGTGCGTGCCATGAGGGTCTTGCCCGTACCGGTGCTACCCACCATGATGATGTTGCTCTTCTCAATCTCCACGCCGTCATCACTCCTCTGCTGGGCCAGACGCTTGTAGTGGTTGTACACACTCACCGCCAGGTAACGCTTGGCATCATCCTGACCAATGACGTACTGGTCCAGGTACTCCTTTATCTCGCGTGGCTTGGGCAGCGACTTCAGATCAAGACCTCCCGAGGGGTCTTTCTCTTCCTCACGCCTGCGCAGATTCTCCCTCACGATACGGTTGGCCTGCTCGGCACACTCGTCGCAGATGAAGCCATTCAAGCCCGTGATGAGCAGGCTAACCTCCGAATCAGCACGTCCACAAAACGAACATATTCTTTTCTTCATTCTTTTTACCTACTTATATAAGTTATTCTTCCTAAAAGACCCTTGGCCCTCCATCAGGTCCCATTAGGCCTATTAACCTGGCCCTATCCCTTATTGAGCACGCGGTCAATCATGCCATACTCACATGCCTCCTGGGCTGTCATCCAGTAGTCGCGGTCGCTGTCGGCCCACACCTTGTCAAAGTCGGTATGCGAATGCTCGGCGATAATGGTGTAGAGTTCCTTCTTGAGTTTTGAAATCTCGCGGGCAGTAATCTCGATGTCGCTGGCCTGGCCCTGAGCACCACCCATGGGCTGGTGGATCATGACGCGGCTGTGGGGCAACGCGCTGCGCTTACCCTCCTGACCAGCCACGAGCAATACGGCGGCCATCGATGCTGCCATACCGGTACAGATGGTGGCTACATCGCTCTGGATAAACTGCATCGTGTCGTAGATGCCGAGACCTGCATAGACGCTGCCACCGGGAGAGTTGACATAGATGCTGATGTCCTTGCCCGAATCCACGCTGTCGAGGTAGAGCAGCTGGGCCTGCAGGGTATTGGCAGTGTAGTCGTCAATCTGGGTGCCCAGGAAGATGATACGGTCCATCATCAGACGGCTGAACACATCCATCTGGGTCACGTTGAGCTGGCGCTCCTCGAGGATATAGGGGTTGAGGTACTGGCTGTTGATTACGTTGTTTTGTGCCTTCACCACGTCGTCGAGCACCATGCTGTTCATGCCCAGATGACGGGTGGCGTACTTCTTGAAATCGTTCATCGCGTTACGTTTATGTTAGTGGTGTTATTAAATGCGAAATACAGGGACGGCATACGAGCCGTCCCTGCAATGCATATTGTGAGTGTATCTCAGTGCTTACTCTGCTGAGAGCATCTTGTTGAACTCCTCGATGCTTACGGTCTTGTGGTTGAGCTTCACCAGCCCCTTGGCAGCGGCAGCAATCTTGTTCTCTACGCAGCGCTCCACGAGGCCCTCAGCCTGACGCTGATCCTTGAGCATCTCGCTGGCATAGTTCACGAGCACCTCATCGGGCACATTGGCCATGCCATACAGAGCGAACTGTACGCGGGTCACCTGCTTAGCGGTCTCGAGTACGTCAGCGTGCTCAATCTTCACCTCAAACTGCTCGATGAGCTGCTCCTTGGTCAGGTGCCAGGTGAGTTCCTTGAGGCTCTTCTCGAAGTTGTCCTCTACGAACTTCTCGCCCTTGTCCTGGTTGTTGAGACGCATGATGCGCTTGAGCATAGCCTCGGGGTAGCTGAGCTCGCCGATGCGGCCAGTGAGGTAGGTGCGGAGGTCGATCATGAACTTGAAGTCGCTATCGGTAGCAAACTGCTCCTCCATGGTCTTGCGAACCTCAGCGCGGAACTCCTCCTCGCTGCTTACCTTACCCTCGCCCAGCACCTGGTCGAAGAGCTCCTGGTTGAGCTCAGCGGGAGTGAAGCGGGTAATCTCGGTGAACTGGTAGCTGAAGTTGCCCTTCTTCTCTGCAGCCTCTTCCTTAGAGATCTTCAGGAGGCTTGAGAGCTCGATATCGCTACCGTTGTATGCGTTGTAGGGGTTGAAGGTGATCACGTCGCCTACCTTAGCGCCGGCAAACTTAGCCTTCTCCTCGTCGTTCTTGAAGTAGTTGGGCAACATTACTGCATCCTCCACCTGGAGGCCACCCTCGAGAGCATTGCCGTTCTCGTCGAGCTCCACGATGAGACCCTTCACCATATCCTTCTCCTGATAGTCGTCCACCTTGGTGTACTGACCAGCACGGCTGGCGTACATATCCACCTGCTTGCCTACCATCTCGTCGTCTACGGTGATGGTGTAGTAGTCCACGGTGTCGTTCTCTGAGAGCTTACCATCGAACTCGGGAGCGAAGGCTACGTCGAACACGAAGCTCATCTTCTCCATGGTCTTGAAGTCGATGTCCATCTGCTTCTCTGCGTTGGGCAGGGGCTCGCCGAGGATATTGAGCTTCTCCTCGCGGATATAGCCGTAGAGCTTCTCGCCCAGCAGCTTGTTGACCTGCTCAGCGGTAATCTCCTCGCCGAAGCGCTGCTTCAGCATGCCCATAGGAGCCTGTCCGGGACGGAAACCAGGCATGTTTGCTTTCTTACGGAAGTCCTTCAGGGCCTTGTCTACCTTCTCAGCGTAGTCAGCCTTCTCAATCTCCACGGTGATAAGTCCGTTCACCGCATCAATCTTCTCAAGTGTAATGTTCATTTTCTTATTATATTTTTGTTATTGTTTCGACACAAAATGCGTGCAAAGATAACTAAATTTTCGTATTCCACCCAAACAAAGCCCAAATAATTAACATTTTATGTCACCGCCACCTCCCCCGCACCATAGTTTTGCGCAAAGGCTGCAAGCCTCCGGTTCACCCTTACCCAAACGCACGCCCCTTCGCTATATAATATATAGAACACTCGCATAGGCTCGCGCAATTAGAAGACCAGAGGGATTTGGGTAGGGCGAGAGTCCTTGACCCTCGACCCTAAACCCTCAACCTAAGACAACTCGGAGTCATCAGGGTTGCCACTGCCACCAGGCTCGGTGCTGTC
>CALZKW010000036.1 GCA_945788095.1 uncultured Prevotellaceae bacterium
GTGATTAATATTTTTCCGTTCGTTCCGTTGTTAAACCATCCCCGCATCTCCCCGCTAAACTCCCAATTTGCCCCTGAAATATCTGGTGAGCCGTATTATGGTCTCAGCTGCTCATTCATAGTATGTCGTATGATATGACATGCCGTGCGAGGAAAGGCTATAAGAAAAGCCCGGCCACTATGGGTGACCGAGCTTTTACCTGTATCAGATACCAGGACCTGTTATTCTTGGGGAGGGAGGGGGAATATTCACTCCTCCTTCTCTTTGGCCTCTACGCCATGGATGTCGTTGAGCGCCTCGATGAGGGCAGGGGCCAGTCCCTTGCGGATGGAGAGGTGGAGGATGCAGTTGCCGTCGAAGTCCTGACCAAGCACGCGGGGATTCTGCTGTTTGACCACACGCATCACGGCATTCATGAGGGGGTATTCGAAACTGGCATCTATCTGAGCCTCCACGAGGCATTCCACCTTGTCGGCCTCCTCGAGGCACATCTGGGCAGCCAGTTTGTAGGCTTGTATGAGACCACTCGTGCCGAGTTTGATTCCGCCGAAATAGCGCACCACGATGACGAGCACGTTGGTCAGCCCCATGCTGTTGATCTGCCCCAGGATAGGCTTGCCGGCCGTACCACTGGGTTCGCCATTATCGTTGGCACGAAAGATGAGTCGCTCATGACCTATCATGTAGGCATAGCACACATGGCGGGCATCGTAGTACTCCTTCTCGTATTGTTTCACCCACTCCATAGCCTCATCCACATCACTTACGGGCAGAGCAAAAGCGAGAAACTTACTGCGTTTCTCGCTCAACTCTGCTGTGGAGAGGTCCGTAATTGTAACGTATGAATCTGTCAAGTCTTTGCTGTTTATTGTTTCGTTTGGAGCTTACGACAGCTTGTGTATCACGAGTCCGCTGCGCAACTTGGGCTCAAACCATGTGGCCTTGGGGGGCATGATCTTACCGCTGTCAGCAATGTCCATGATCTGCTGCATCGTGACGGGGTAGAGCGCCAGTGCCATCTGCATCTCGCCGCTGTCCACGCGACGCTTCAACTCGCCCAGACCGCGCAATCCGCCCACAAAGTCGATACGCTTGTCGCGACGCAGGTCTGTGATGCCAAGTATCTGGTCGAGGATGAGACGCGAGGATATGTCTACGTCGAGTACTCCGATGGGGTCTGAGGCATCATAGGTGCCGGGCTTGGCCTTGAGGCTATACCACTTGCCCTCGAGATAGAGCGCAAACTCGTGAGCCTCTTGTGGGCGATATTCATCAGCGCCCTTCTCCTCGACGGTGAAGTTTGTAGCCAGTGCATCGAGGAAGCCCTGGGGGGTGAGTCCGTTGAGGTCCTTCACGACGCGGTTGTAGTCGAGGATGGTGAGCTGGCTGGCGGGGAAAGCCACAGCCATGAAGTAGTTGTACTCCTCGTCGCCACGGTGATTGGGGTTTTGCTTGGCCTTCTCCTGGCCCACGAGTGCAGCAGCGGCGCTACGGTGATGGCCGTCTGCGATATAGAGGGCTGGCATCTGGGCAAACTCCTCGGTGATGAGCTGTATATCGGCATCATCGCTCACACACCACAACTGGTGGCGGAAGCCGTCGATGGGAGCCACGAAGTCGTACTCTGGCTGGGTGGCAGCATACTTGTCGATGAGGGCAAGCAAGGCCACATTGTCGGGATAAGCGAAGAAGACGGGTTCGATGTTGGCATCATTGACGCGAACGTGCTTCATGCGATCCTCCTCCTTGTCGGCGCGTGTGAGTTCATGCTTCTTGATGACGCCATTCTGGTAGTCGCCGCTGTAAGCTCCGATGACGATGCCATACTGCGTCTTCTCCTGTCCGCCATTGATGGGGAGCCAGGATGTCTGGGCGTAGATGTAGTACTGCTCCTTGTCGTCCTGCACAAGCCAACCTTCGCGCTGGAACTTGTCGAACTGCTCTCGGGCACACTCATAGACGCGTGGATCATACTCGCTGGTGCCCTCGGGGAAGTTGATCTCGGGTTTGATGATGTGATAGAGCGATTTTTCATTGTCGCCGGCCTCGATGCGGGCCTCATCACTCTCCAGCACATCATAGGGGCGGCTCTCCACCTGCTCTACATATTCTTTGGGTGGGCGAATGCCTCTGAATGGTTTTATCTTAGCCATTTTTCTGGGTTTTAGATTTTAGGTTATAGGTTTTAGGGGGGGCATTGCAGGGGGCGAAATCTTACGTCGCCCCCCACAGAGAGTTATTTGTTGACCTGATACTTGGTGCAGCCGTCGGCAAAGTAGGCGTTGATTTGGCGTGCTGCGGCAATACCTGCATTGGTATTGGCCTCGGCAGTCTGTGCACCCATCTTCTTGGGTGTAGAGAAATAGCGACCCTCAAGCTGGCGGAAGTCGGCATCCATGTCGGGCATGATGTCGGTGAGATACTTGATGTCGGTGCGCTCCTGCATGAGTTGCAAGAGTTCGGGCTCATTGATCACCTCCTTGCGTGCAGTATTGACGAGGATGGCTCCCTTCTTCATCTTGCCCACGAGTGCGGCATTGATGCTCTGGCGTGTCTCGGGTGTGGCGGGGATATGTAGACTCACGATGTCACACTCCTTGAAGAGATCCTCCTGTGCATCCACGGCCTTGACACCGGCAGCCTCGATAGCCTCCTTGGGGCAGAAGGCATCATAGGCGCTGACCTCCATGCCGAATCCCTTGGCGATACGGGCCACATTGCGACCTACATTGCCAAAGGCCAGGATGCCAAGACGCTTGCCCATGAGTTCGGTGCCCGCCTTGCCGTTGTAGAAGTTGCGCACACCAAAGACGAGCATACCGAATACGAGCTCGGCCACAGCATTGGAGTTCTGACCGGGGGTATTCTCTGCCACGACACCCTTGGCCTTGGCTGCCTCGCAGTCGATGTTGTCGTAGCCAGCACCGGCACGTACGACTATCTGGAGCTTACTGGCAGCATCAAGCACCTCAGCGGTCACCTTGTCGCTGCGCACGATGAGTGCATCAGCATCGGCCACAGCGTCGAGCAACTGCTGCTTGTCTGTATACTTCTCGAGCAGGGCCAACTCATGGCCTGCTCCCTCTATCTCTTTGCGTATGCCCTCTACAGCAGCTGCTGCGAATGGCTTCTCTGTCGCTACAAGTACTTTCATATTGGATAGATAATATCCCCCTCCACACTATAAGGGAGGAGGGGGTAGGGGTTAGTATTCCTTGGTAGGGTATTAGTGCATAGCCTCGAATTCCTGCATGCACTTGACGAGAGCCTCTACGCCCTCCACGCTCATGGCATTGTAGCAGCTGGCACGGAAACCACCTACACTGCGGTGACCCTTGATGCCCACCATGCCACGCTCGGTGGCAAAGGCCATGAAGTCGGCCTCGAGGTCCTTGTATTCGTCATTCATCACGAAGCAGATGTTCATGAGCGAGCGGTCCTCCTTGGCCACAGTGCCACGGAAGAGCTTGTTGCGGTCAATCTCTGCATAGAGCAGATCGGCACGCTCGTGAGCCAGTTTGTCCATTGCCTCTACGCCGCCCATCTTCTTGATCCACTTGAGGGTCTGCAATGCGCAGTAGATGGGCACGGTGGGAGGTGTATTAAACATAGAACCGCCCTTGATGTGTGTGCGGTAGTCGAGCATGGTGGGTATCTGACGGGTGACCTTGCCGAGGATGTCGTCGCGCACGATGACGAAGGTGACACCAGCCATAGAGAGATTCTTCTGTGCACCGCCGTAGATGAGGGCATACTTGCTGACATCGATGGGGCGGCTGAAGATGTCCGAACTCATATCGGCCACGAGGGGCACGGGCGAGTCGATGTCGTGGCGAATCTCTGTACCATATATAGTATTGTTGGTCGTGATGTGGAAGTAATCCGCATCAGCGGGTATCTCGTAGTCCTTGGGAATGAAGGAGTAGGTAGACTCAGCACTGGTAGCCACCTCAACGGTCTCACCAAAGAGCTGTGCCTCCTTCAGGGCCTTCTTAGCCCACACGCCGGTGTTGAGATAGGCAGCCTTATGCTCGAGGAGGTTGTAGGGCACCATGCAGAACTGCATACTGGCACCACCACCGAGGAAGAGCACACTGTAGCCCTCGGGGATGTTGAGGAGCTCCTTGAAGAGCGCAATAGCCTCATCCACCACGGGCTGGAAGTTCTTGGCACGATGGCTCATCTCCATAAGTGAAAGACCTGAACCCTCGAAATCGAGGCACGCTGCTGCTGTGGCCTCCATCACCTCCTTGGGCAGGATGGAAGGACCGGCATTGAAATTGTACTTTTTCATTGTTGATTGGTATTTAAGTTAGGTTATTAGGTTTTTTGTTTGAACAACGGAACAAACAGAAGGCCTATTTACCTACAAGGAATTTCCGTTCTTTCTGTTGTTCAAGGAAATCATCTCGTAGGTTCGATGATAGTCTTGATGCCTTTGATTTTCTGTCCGCGAACACGGGCAAGCGTCTCCTTGAGACGTGAGCGGAAGATGCTGACATAGGTGAAGTGGTCGCGCACGTCGATGCGGCCTACCTCCTCGCGACCCAGGCCGCCCACCTTCATCAGGAATCCGGCTATATCGCCCTTGCTGAGCTTGTCCTTCTTACCCTTGCCAATGTAGAGGGTGGTCCACTTAGGCTGGGCAGGTGCAGGTAAACTCTTGGGGCAGCGCCACTGGGGCAGTTGGCCCTGGATATACTCGGGCAGATGCTCCTCAGGACCAACGATGATGAATGCCTTGCCCTGTGCATCCCATCGAGCCGTACGTCCGTTGCGGTGCACGTAGGCCTGCTCGTCGAGAGGGAAATGGTAGTGGATGACATTATCCAGAGCGGGGATGTCGAGACCTCGGGCTGCCAGATCGGTGCTGACCATGATGTTGGCACTGCCCCCAGCAAAGCGATAGAGGGCACGCTCGCGGTTCTTCTGCTCCATGCCGCCATGATAGGCGCTCACAGCAAATCCCTCATGACGCAGATAGTCGGCCACGCGCTCCACGCTCTCGCGGAATCCCACAAAGACGAGACTCTGCTCCTGACCCAAATGGCGAAGCAAACGGGCGAGAATATCGAGTTTGTCCTTGACAGGCGATGCTACTACGCTCACATCAATACGATCGGGTATCTGCTCCTGGGCATCCGTAAAGTCGAGGCGCTTGACGCCATCCTCGGCTCCCACAAAACGTGGTATCTGCGGACAGTCGGTGGCAGAGAGTAGTGTGTGGTGAGTCACTCGTGGCAAAGCCTTGAGCACCTCAGCCATCTCATCCTGAAATCCCAGTTCGAGACATTTGTCAAACTCATCGATGACCATCATGCCGACCTGCTCGGGGCTGAAATTGCCCTTGGTGAGATGGTCGATAAGACGGCCCGGCGTACCTATAATAATATGAGGCCTGGCACCCTTGATCACGCGGTGCTCATCCATGGCAGCACGGCCACCATAGACAGCCACGCTGCGCACGGGAGTCTTCATAGCCTTGACCACCTCGTGGGTCTGCTGGGCCAGTTCGCGCGATGGCACGATAACCACAGCCTGCACCTCATCGATGGTCTCATCGATGCGCTGCATGAGTGGTATGAGGTAGGCCAATGTCTTGCCGCTGCCGGTAGGGCTGAGCAGCACAATGTCGTGGTAACGGCGCGATGCCTGCACCATCTCCTCCTGCATACCATTGAGCATGTCGAGGCCCATGGCCTGAAGTATCTGTTGTGGGGTAATATTCATGAGTGACGTGTGGCGGATTTAGATAAAATATACGATGGCGAAATAGGCGGCCAATGCAACCACCCATCCAGCCAGCACCTTGAGTGTGACGTGGCGTATGTACCACCATATCGTGGCTCCCTCCATGCGCATGAGAGCATAGCCGGAGGTATTGCCGATAGGCAGCAGGCATCCGCCTACCACGCCGCTGAGCATCACAAGCTGCCAATACTGTCCGTTTTGTGCAAAAATGGTGCCGGCAGCGTTGGCATCAGGAGCCACATCATACATACTGATGCTGGTCATGACAAGGGCCACATTGTCGAGCACGCTGCTGATCATGCCCCATACGGCTGACATCAGGTAGGTGTTCTCGACCAACGCGCTGAGCCACTGCGAGAGTGCCTGCATGGCGCCACACTCCACGAGCACCGACATACTGAGCGTGATGCCAATGACGAAGAAGATGACCTGGATGGTCTCGTATTGCAAGCGGTGGTTGTTGCCGGTGAAGAGCATGGGCTGACGTGTGGCCAACTGGCGTGCGTGGAATGCCTCATTGATTACCCACAACACCACGAGCACACAGAGGGCTCCCAGGAAGGGTGGGAGCATGGTGATGCTATAGAAGGTGGGCACGAACCACAGACCACCCATACCGATGATGAAGAGTACGATGCGCTGCCAGAGACTGAGTGTGGAGTCGTCGCCATCGTAGACTGCACCACGACGCACGAGGTCGAGGCTCTCGGGCAGACGGCGGGCAATGAGTGCTGTGGGCACTATGGTGGCCAAGAGGCAAGGCACGACGAGCATGCCGCTGTAACTACCAGGAGTAACTGCTCCACGCGTCCATACCATCAGACTGGTAATGTCGCCAATGACGGTGAGACAACCGCCGCAGTTGGCTGCAATAACTACGGCTGTAGCCACCCACAGACGTTGGCGGTCATTGCGTATGAGACGACTCAAGACAAGCATCATGAGCATGGAGGTAGTGAGATTGTCAAGATTGGCAGAAATAAGAAAGGTCACTGCCACAGCCCCCCAGAGTATGACCTTAGAACTGCGTGAGCGCAAGAGCACACTGATGAAGTCAAAGCATCCGTTGGTGGCCAGCACATCGACAATGGCCAGCGTTGCTATGATATACATGACGAGCTGGCAGATGTACGTGCTGTAATGAAGGAAGACGTGACGGGCTATAAACTGCTGCACGGCGCTCCATTCCTCGTGTATACCACCCTGGGTGACGAAATCTGCGAACTCTTGCCCATGCATCTGGGTGATGAAGTGCGTGCCTGTGCACATGAAGAGGATCCATCCCACGACACCGACAAAGACAGCAATCGCCGCCTTGTTGATGTGCGTAATGTGTTCGGAAGCTATCAGGAGGTAGCCAAGGAGCATGAGTATGCCAATTGCGATAGTCATAGATGTACGTCTTTTCGATATGGGATAAGGTTCGCTAAGCCATGCAGCAATCACAAGCCAGAACTCGCAGACCTTAATTATAACATGCAAAATTAGGCATTTTCTATTATTACGCAAGAAAAACGGCCATCTTTTTCTGCCTTTACACAAAGATTAATTGGCAGATTTCTACTTTTCTTGTACTTTTGCCACCGCAATTACAACATTCCACCTTTATATTCTCACTTACTATGATACGCAAACTGGTCCTCCTGACCCTCCTGCTGGTTAGCCCCATATTCCATCTAACACTCCTCGCCCAAGGGGCTGAGGTAAGTATCTTCGTGGGCGACAGTCTCTACGCAATCAGGCCCATTCCAACCCAGATTCACCACCGCCGAGGATGGGATATAGCAGGTTATAGCGTTGGTAAAGGTGATACACGCTATATCACTGGTACTCAATCAAAGCAATTGTGTGACTCGAGCACTCCTTTATTCATCATACGTCCCACTACCGGCACACTCTTCGACATGGCATTGGTGCGTCTAAATATCCGTCACAAGCGCAGGGAATTCGCCACTCCACACATCAGCAACACACCCCATCAGCGCATCGACCTCGCCACTTGGCACATCGCCATGGAAGGGGAGGATGCCTACCGCATCAAGCCACTCGCGCCACTGAGTCCAGGCGAATACATCTTCATCAACCTGTCAGCCCCCGCAATCGACAAGGAGAGCAACGTGCTCACCTATGGTTTTACCATTAGATGATCCCAATAATTCCCCATTAGTTCCACACCCATATTTATGAAATACTATCAAGTAAACTTCCACCTCACCCCCTACAACGAGGACTTCGCCGACGTACTCACAGCCCTTGCAGCCGACCTTGGCTTCGAATCCTTCATGCCCACAGACGAGGGAGTAATAGCCTATATCCAGCAGCGCCTGTACGACGAGGATACCATCGGACAACTATGCTCAGCCTTCCCCCTGCCCGGTGTGACCGTCGAGTACACCACAGAAGAGGCTGAAGACAAGAACTGGAATGCAGAATGGGAGGCCAGTGGTTTTGAACCTATCGTGATAGACTCCCGCCTCTGCGTCCACGACACCCTCCATAATGCCCCCACTGACACAGACATCGACCTGTGCATCAATCCACGACAGGCCTTCGGATCTGGCACGCACCCCACCACTCGAACGCTGCTCACAACACTCCTCGACCTCCCCCTCAAGGGTAAGAAGATAGTGGATGCAGGATGCGGCACAGGTGTATTAGGCATCCTGTGCGCCATGCTTGGTGCGAAGCATGTGATGGCTTACGACATCGACAACTGGAGCGTGGAGAACACCCTCGACAATCTCACCCTCAACCACCTCGGCGGCATGCATACCGAGGGTTGCTTTGAGGTCAGGGAGGGAGACTGCAGCGTGCTCAGGGGGATAGGAGAGGTAGACTTACTCATTGCCAACATCTTCCGCGAGATTATCCTGGCTGACCTGCCTGCCTTCATACAGACTCTGCAACCCCATGCTCAACTGCTGCTGAGTGGTTTCTACGATCAGGATGCACCCGCCATCATCGAGGCCGCAGCACACTATGGTTTTCGACTCGTGCGCCAGACTATGTGCGAAGAGTGGGCCGTACTCCTGCTGGAGAGATAGCATCTCTGCCCAGACGGGGGCTTGATGGTATACTTCGGGAGAACAGACGAGGCGATAAATCACCACGCACAATATTATGTTGTTTAGGAGATGTTGGTATGTGCTAAAATAGCTACACAAAATTGCGGCAATTTCAGCAATTCTGGCTATTCGCATCACATAATCTTACAAAAACAGCATCTTCCAAGCAAATATCAATCCGAAGGCAATCCGAAGGACAAGGGAAACACTCCGACAACAAAAATTGTTTACAGACGTGATTAAGTATTCTCTTCTGGGGAGATTTGAAGCGATATATCGCCACGCACAATGGATTTAATAGCGCGTAACATACAAAAAAGCAGCTCCTGAATGGAACTGCTTTCTTTCCTTTCGTGGAGAATATCGGAATCGAACCGATGACCTCTTGCATGCCATGCAAGCGCTCTAGCCAGCTGAGCTAATCCCCCGTTGGATTTCGATTGCAAAGGTACGGATTAATTTGAAACCTGCAAGCGTTTTGAGCAAAAAATGTGTGTTTTTCCACTCAAATTGCCTAAAAAGAGGGCATCCACATAATTATAATAAGCAAAAAAACGTACCTTTGCATGCCAAAAAACAAAAAGAAACGATAAAACAAGAAAAACAGAATAAAACAAACTATGACTCGAAAATTTGCAGAAAGAGGTAGACTGAACCTCAGCGACGTAAACAAAGAGGAACTCAAGGTGTGGGGCGAGCAGGACTTGTTCCACAGAAGTGTGAGTGAGCGAGAGGGATGCCCCACGTTCGTATTCTTCGAAGGCCCACCATCGGCCAACGGACATCCAGGCATACACCATGTGATGGGGCGCACCATCAAGGACACCATACTGCGCTATAAGACCATGCAGGGATACCGCGTGGACCGCAAGGCGGGATGGGACACCCACGGACTGCCCGTGGAACTGAGCGTGGAGAAGAGTCTCGGCATCACCAAGGAGGACATCGGCAAGAAGATCAGCGTGGACGACTACAACAACGCATGCCGCAAGAACGTGATGATGTATACCAGCGAGTGGACCGAACTGACCGACAAGATGGGATACTGGGTGGATTTAGAGCACCCCTACATCACCTACGACAACAAGTATATCGAGTCGCTCTGGTGGCTCCTCAAGCAGCTCTATCAGAAGGATCTGCTCTACAAGGGATACACCATCCAGCCCTATTCGCCCGCGGCAGGTACCGGTCTGTCGAGCCATGAGCTCAACCAGCCCGGATGCTATCGCGACGTGAAGGACACAACGGTCACAGCACAGTTTCGCGTGAAGAGCATAGAGGGCTCGCAGATGGGGGCACTCGCCACAGAACTGCCCGTCTACATCCTGGCATGGACCACCACACCTTGGACCCTGCCCTCGAACACCGCGCTCTGCGTGGGTCCCAAGATAGACTATGTAGCTCTGAAGGGAGCTAACCCCTATACTGGCCAGGAGGCCATCTATATCGTGGCTGAGCCCCGCATGGGAGCCTACTTTCAGGCAGCTGAGGGCGAGGAGATAGAGATACTGTGGCGCGGCAAGGGTGCAGACCTCTGCGGCATCAAGTATGAGCAGCTCATGCCTTGGGTGAAGCCCTGCGCTCTGGAAGACGGACAGGTGGTGGTCAAGGAGGCTGAGGCCTTCCGCGTCATCCCCGGCGACTACGTCACCACAGAAGATGGTACGGGCATTGTGCATATCGCACCCACATTCGGTGCCGATGACGCCAAGGTGGCCAAGGATGCTGGCATCCCCAGTCTGTTCGTAATCGACAAGGCCGGCGATACACGCCCCATGGTAGACTTCACCGGCAAGTACTTCCTGCCTGAAGATATGGACGACAACTTCCGTCAGCTTTGTGTGATGGATGCTTACAGCCGTCATCAGGGCGCCTACGTCAAGAATGCCTACGACCCCAAGTACAACCAGGACGGCAAGTATGACGAGAAGGCTGCACAGAAGGATATGGACCTCAACGTGGAGATCTGCATCGAGATGAAGGAGGAGGGCAGCGCATTCAAGATAGAGAAGCACACCCACAACTATCCTCATTGCTGGCGTACGGACAAGCCTGTGCTCTACTACCCCCTCGACAGTTGGTTCATCCGCTCGACAGCTTGCAAGGAGCGCATGTCGGAACTCAACAAGACCATCAAGTGGAAGCCTGAGTCGACCGGTACGGGACGCTTTGGCAAGTGGCTCGAGAACCTCAATGACTGGAACCTCTCACGCTCGCGCTACTGGGGCACACCTCTGCCCATCTGGCGCAACCGCGACACCAAGGCCGAGCTCTGCATCGGCAGCGTGGAGGAACTCTATAATGAGATAGAGAAGGCCGTGGAGGCAGGTGTGATGGCGAGCAATCCTCTGAAGGACAAGGGCTTCGTGCCCGGCGACATGAGCCAGGAGAACTACGACAAGATTGACCTCCACCGTCCCTACGTAGACGATATCCGTCTGGTGGGCGCCAACGGTGAGGTGCTGACCCGCGAGCTCGACCTCATCGACGTGTGGTTTGACTCAGGCGCCATGCCCTATGCACAGATACACTACCCCTTCGAGAACAAGGAGGCACTCGACAGCCGCACCTGCTATCCAGCAGACTTCATCGCAGAGGGCGTAGACCAGACCCGCGGATGGTTCTTCACCCTCCATGCCATAGCTACCATGGTGTTTGACAGTGTGGCCTTCAAGTCGGTAATCAGCAACGGACTCGTACTGGACAAGAACGGCGTGAAGATGGCGAAGCGTCTCGGCAATGTGATCAACCCCTTCAACTGCATTGAGCAGTATGGCACCGACCCCGTGCGTTGGTATATGATCACCAACTCGTCGCCCTGGGACAACCTCTCGTTTGACCCCGATGGCGTGAAGGATGTCACCGCAGGTTTCTTCCTCAAGATACACCAGGTGTACAGCGGTATCTTTGCCCCCTATGCCAACGGTGACGGCTGGACCGGTGAGGAGGAACTTGTGCCCTATAGCGAGCGCCCCGTGATGGACCGCTGGGTGATCAGCAAGCTACACTCACTCATCAATGATGTAACTGCCGCCTTTGACGACCTCGAGCCCACACGCGCAGGACGTGCCATCCAGGAATTCGTCGACAAGGAGTTCAGCAACTGGTATGTACGTCTGGCCAAGAAGCGCCTCTTTGATGACGGCATGAGCCAGAATAAGTTGGCTTGCTACCAGACCCTCCACGAGTGTCTGCTCACGTTGGCTAAACTCATTGCCCCCGTCAGTCCCTTCTTTGCCGACCGTCTGTATAAGGATGTGACCCGCGGCACCGCGAAGGACAGCGTACACCTCGACGCCTATCCCAAGGCCAACGCCGAGGCCATCGACGCAGCGCTCGAGACGAGCATGGCCCTCGTGCAGGATATCTGTTCCCTCACACTCTCGCTCCGCAAGAAGGAGAGCATCGGTGTGCGTCAGCCCCTGCAGAAGATTGCCATCCCCGTGACCGACGCCTCTGTCAAGGAGACCGTGGAGCCTCTGAAGCAGATTATCTTTGATGAGGTAAACATCAAGGAGATTGAGTTTGTCGAGGGCAATATGGTGGAGAAGACCATCAAACCTAACTTCCGCGTGATGGGTAAGAAGTTTGGCAAGCAGATGAAGGCAGCAGCAGCCGTAGTGACGGCCATGAGCCAGGAGCAGATAGCTGCTCTGGAGCTGGGAACTGTGACCATCAGCGTGGAGGGTACCGATTACGAACTCGTGCGCGAGGACGTGGAGATCAGCGCCAACGACATGCCCGGATGGAGCGTGACGAGCAACGGTTCGCTGACCGTAGCCCTCGACATAGAGGTGACCGCCGAACTGCGCACCGAGGGTCAGGCACGCGATCTGATCCGCACCGTGCAGAATCTCCGCAAGGAGAGCGGTCTGGAATACAAGGACCGCATCATCTTAACTCTGCCCGACACCGACGACAACCGCGCCTGTGTCAAGGAGTGGGGCGAATACATTGCCTCACAGGTCCTGGCCGACGAGATTAAGTTTGGAGCTGAAACCGCCATTGAGAAGAAATGACGAAAGCCAGCAAACAATCAGCCGTAGCGCTGGTGCTCACACTCCTTCTGTTGGTCGTTGACCAGGTAATCAAAATCCTGGTCAAGACCAACATGGAGATGCACCAGCAGATAGTCGTCACGGAGTGGTTTCGCCTGCTCTTCACGGAAAACAACGGCATGGCCTTTGGCATGGAGCTGACGCCCAAGATATTCCTCACCACCTTTCGCATGATAGCCATCGTCTTTGGCATCTACTACATCGCCCGTCTCATACGCGAGAAAATCAGTTGGGGCTTCCTCATCTGTCTGGTGGGCGTACTGGCCGGAGCCATAGGTAATATCATCGACTGTATGTTCTATGGTCTCATCTTCGATGCACCGGCCTATGGTGTGGCCCACGTAGTGCCCTGGGGCGAGGGATATGCCACCTTTGGTCACGGCCGCGTGGTGGATATGTTCTACTTTCCCCTCGTGGAATGGAACTGGCCCACATGGATGCCCTGGGTGGGAGGTGAGCACTTCATCTTCTTCAGCCCCATCTTCAACTTTGCCGATGCCTGCATCTCATGCGGCGTCATCGCCATTCTGCTGTTCTACCGCAACACGTTTGCCAAACTACTCTCCACAGAGAAAAGCGCATGAAGCATCTATCACTTTACCTCATGCTGACACTCGCTGCATGCCTCACAGCCTGCATCAACGAGCGCCCCAGCCACATCATGACACAGAGCAAGATGGAGCGTATCCTCTACGACTACCACCTGGCGCAGGCCATGGCGCAGAGGGAGCAGGGCGACGTGGAGGCGCGACAGTATGAATATGTGCAGGCCGTCTTTCGCAAGCACGGCGTGACTGAGGCAGAGTTTGACACCTCGATGGTGTGGTATATGGGACGCGCAGAGATACTCCACCCGATGTATGTACGCGTCAATGAGCGCCTCGAGCAGGAACTCAACAAACTGGGCGGCGATGCCACGATGTCGATGTATGCCAACCTGAGCACACAAGGCGACACAGCCAACATCTGGCCTGGCGACAAATTTCTGACCCTCAGCGGTGAGCCCCTGTGCAACCTGGAGGAGATGACCATCAAGGCCGACACCTCATTCCACAAGGGAGACTACTACAAGTTGCTCTTCGACACACGCTTCATACAGCGCGACCAGACCATCGATGCATACTGCCTCATGCAGGTGAACTATACCAACGACTCGACCTATGCCATCACGCAGCGCATCAACGACATGATGCAGAATGAGGTGAACATCCCCTACAGCGACAACCGCAAGGACTGGCGCACCAAGGAGATCTGCATCACCCTCTACATGTCGGAAGACGACACACCGTCGCTCCACATCATGTGCATCACCAATCCTATCCTCGTGAGATACCACTATGTGGAGAAGCCCGAGGAGGCCGCTGACAGTATCAGCAACGACTCGACGGATGCCACTCGACAGACAGTTGACAGTCTCAAGGCTACCACGACAACCGAGGCAACGACACCGGATGCTCCAGGCAACAGTCAGGAGTCAGCACCCAGAGCCGAAACCATGGTGCCTGAGACGCAGACGCCCCCCTCGATGAGCGCACCACGCAAGATACGCTCAGCCAACAACCATAAGGTAGTGCCTGTGGAGAGTCGCAGACCAGACCCATCGAAACCCGCTGTGAAATGGTAACAACAAGGAACACGAAATGACACTGAAGAAAGGTTATCACCGATTGATAATAGATACAGAAAAGGGCCCCCAAGTAATTGAGGGTCCTTTAGTATGTGTATTCGACAGAGCCACGGGGCGTCTCCTGAGCCATCACATCCTCGAGGGCGAGGAGCGCATGGTGGAGTGGGTGGGAGGCGCCTACCACACAAAGACGGTAGAGTAGGGGGCTCTGCTAATCTGCTCCCTCTTCACCTACTACGCTGACGACAAAGTTGTTTTTGCCGTCGGAAGCAAATGAGACGTTGCTGTACTTTTCGATAGGAACTTTAAGTCCTGTCTCTGTCGTTTCTTCAGTACCTGGCAATTTTACCTTTACGGCAAATTTTTTTATACGAAGCCTGAAGGTCGCTTGGATTTTGGAAACCTTTTTGGGTCCATGTCTTAAATTCTCCATCCCGGAGCTGACGTACATTTATTCCTTCCACATTGACAGTCCTCTCATAGTATCTTCCGCAGACCCGGGTTTCAGTCTCCGCAGACCCGGGTATAAGGGGGACAGAGGGATAGGCCACTGTCCGTGTGCCACGAGGCGCACATCTATATACAAAGGGTTGGCTACCCTTCCATGAACCTGACGAGGAATGAAATGCATAAAAGCCCCCATCCTTGCTTGGGGATAAGGGCTGAAGGGATTACTTGCTCGGGTATTTGATCAAGTTCTGGATTACTTGCTGCTTGTTGATGCCTGTGCGCTTGAAGGCTACGTGAATCCAATGGTGGTTGCTCGATGGGGTGGATTTCTCCCAGATCAATTGATGAAATGGGACATTGTCCATAAGCCACACGAACCATCGCTTGCCAGTGGCTTCGTCGGGGATGTGGATGTCACAGGCCTCGCCGGTCATGTGCTGACTGTTCTTCACACCGCCTACGGCTTTGTTCAAGGCTGGTGAGCGATAGCCGCTGCCGATGATGATTGGTTTTCCGTACCACTGACGAAGAGGTTCCAAAACTTCTTCGCACAAAGCTTTGAGATTTGCCACAATCGCCTCAGTAGGTGTATTATCTATATGGCGAGCATTTGCAGTTGATGACTTTACGAACTCTGAGAGCTTAAAGTGAGGAGTTAATTGTTGGTCTTTCATGAGCGTTTGATTTTACGGATTAGACGAATGAGCCAGTAGAAGGCGAAGCCGATGTTGAGCCAAAGGATGGCGCGAGAGAGGTGGTCGTACCATGTGAGAGGTCGGGTAATCTCTTTTACTTCGGTGATGGTCACTTTGTATGGAATGCTATCACGCTCAACCACTCGGATGGTATCCTTCAAAAGCTTGTATCTGTACTCGATGGACTTGTCCTTGATGTAAAGCGTGTCCGTGCGCATGGGCATATCGAGATACTGACCCTCTGAGGTGGTTGGTGGCATGGTTCCAAGGTGGTGCTCGCTTACGTGATCCTGATAGATGTAGATACTATCGTACTGAACGTTTGACAGATAAACCGTATCGACTGATACATCACGAACCGTTTGCGTTACTACCTTGGTGCTGCCGCAAGAGCAGCACACAAGGAGAGTGAAACAAAGGATGAGGGTGAGCAGGAACCACTCAATGAAGCGGTCAAGCTTACGCAAAGCTGGATCAGAATTTTTGCTGAATGTTGGTATATTCATGTGCAATGAGGTTTAGTGTGAGGTGAAACTTACGATGTCCTGTACGTTGATGTCCTGATAGAACTTGCCTTGGTACTCGTTGTGTTTGAATGTGAGGGCGGCAAGGATGAGGTCGCCTGGGTAGAACTTCAGAAGGGCAGAGTTGCCGATGAGGTTGCAGACGTAGGAGTTTTCGTATTTGCCTCCAAATTCCTGAAGGACAATCTGACACTTGTTGAGGGTTGTGCCGTCTTGTTTGGTAACTCCGAACGGAGTGCCTTGGTTGATTACTTTGAAGAATGTTTTCATTTTCGAATGTTTTGAGGTTTATAAATGGAAAATTGATGTGAGTTGCGGGTTGCGAGTTGCGCTTGGTGAACAGGATACCGAGTTTATCAAACCGAATTTCGATGTGAGTTGCGGGTTGCGAGTTGCGCTTACGCATCACGCAATGCCTTCTGCTCTTCGACCGTCAGGTGGCGGATGTGGGTGTCACCTTCGTAGATGTCAACGGAATCGTCTTCGTTGAGTTCTACTCGACGCTTGGTTGGAGGACAACCATGGTGGGAAGGTTCGTCCCAATAAGGAATTGGATCACGATGTTCGGCATTGGAGTCGATGATGATGAGCATGATAGGTTCCTTGCGAGCCTCGGCTTTTTCCAGTCGGTCGAAGAGGCGGTTATAAACTTCCGCTCCCTTCTTGAGTGAGCCCGGGATGAGCCATTCGCCCATGCAGACGGAGAGGTTCTTTCGCGACGAGATATGACTGCCGTTGGGCTCGAAGCGATGTGGCTTCTGCGCCTGTATGCTCGACTTGTTATCGG
Source organism: uncultured Prevotellaceae bacterium (assembly GCA_945788095.1). Classification (GTDB taxonomy): domain Bacteria; phylum Bacteroidota; class Bacteroidia; order Bacteroidales; family Bacteroidaceae; genus Physcousia. The sequence goes on from CALZKW010000036.1 coordinate 16,958, forward strand.
GCAGGATGGCAATCTCACGACGACGGCTGCTGCCTTTGCTGAGGCGAACACGATAGATACCAGGTTCGAGCATCGTGAGGGTGTCCTCTACGGTGAGGGTGGTTTTACTTCCGTTGATGAAGAGTTCGCCCATGGTGTACAGGCGAGTGGTGATGGTACGATTGATTTTGATGACCATGTTACGATATTTTTGGGTTTCAATTGGTTTCAAGTTTCAGGAGGTTTCAGACGCCCTGAAGGGCTGGTTTCAGAGGGTTTCAGAAGGTTTCAAGAGTTTATGGAGGCCCAGTAGGCTCCGAAGTCTTTGAACCCTTCTGG
>CALZKW010000037.1 GCA_945788095.1 uncultured Prevotellaceae bacterium
CTGATGTCTACTAATGTCTACTCATGTCTACAATCGCCCCCACGAGATGTCGTATCTTTGCAGAGTATTTCGGAAAGGCGCCTCCGTATACACATCGCTCTGTCTCCGTTCGACCTTCGTTCACTCTTCGTTCGTCCTTCGTTCGACCTTCGTTCGTCCTTCGTTCGACCTTCGTTCGACCTTCGTTCGGGCTTCGTTCGGGAAGCGAAAACAAACGAAGACAAAACGAAGACAAGCGACGAAACAACAAAAAACCAAAAACCTTAAAACCTCAAACCTTAAAACCTTAAACACAATGCCAATGCTAAAAGATATCATCTCAAAAAACAATGGATCTCAGGTAATCTTACCCTCCAAGCAGATAAGTGGTCAGACTACCCCCTGAGGCTCGAAAAACTTACAATAAAACTAAAAATGATAGATGTAATTTTTTCTGTTTGTACAATTATAGTGGCTGTTACTTTTGCGATAATAGTATATTATATATTGGCAAAATGAATAAGAAAGATATTCAGCCGTTAGTTTCGGTAATTGTGCCTGTGTATAAGGCGGAGAAGTGGATTCATCGGTGTGTGGATAGCCTACTGGGGCAGAGCTACCGAAACATAGAGGTGATTCTAGTCGATGATGGCTCTCTCGACCATAGCGGTGAGATATGTGATGAGTATGCTGAGAAAGACAAGCGAGTCAAAGTGATTCATCAATCGAATGGCGGGGTAAGTGTGGCCCGGCAAACGGGCATGGATAATGCCACTGGAGATTATTTTATTCATGCAGATCCTGATGATTGGGTAGAGCCCACAATGATTGAGGAACTTGTAGCAAAGGCCATAGCAGATGATGCCGACATGGTTATTTGCGACTATATAAGCGAAAAAGAATATGGGCAAGAATATAATAGCATGGACTTACCGCAGCGACCTGCGGCCGACGACCTGCTCCGCAGGCTCTTGTTGCAACAGCTGCATGGCAGCTGTTGCAACAAGCTCGTTAGACGAGCTTGTTGCAATGGAGTGAGCTTCATGCGGGAGATGACAGTATTTGAGGACGAATTATTCAACTTACAAATTCTGCTCAGTGGTGGAGTACTACGAGTGTCTTATTTACCAAAAGCGTTCTATCACTACCAGATGAATAATGAAAGTTCACTCTGCCATACCATTAACGAAAACACCATACGCTCGCATTATGTGATGCTTGATTATTTGGCAAGCGTGGCATACGTTGGCGATGAATTATTAGTTGAAAGGAAGAAACATATACTTGTGGATATGTTTATTTCAAAACGATTTGACGGGATGATGACAACATTTCCCGAGGTACATGCGCAGATGATTAATGGTCAGCGAGAATACTGCGTAATAAGGCCTATCTCATCGTGCTTGTCTATTGCACTGAGAGGATGGCCGAGGATTGCTTATTGTATATATAGGCTTAATATGAGTGCGCTCAATCTGTATCAGCGAATTAAGCATTTTTTTTTACAAAATCGATAGAATGACGATGAGGTGGAAGGTGGCGATATTATCTACTGATGGGCAGCCGCAGTTTCTTGGTGGAATAAAGCGGGTGTGCTCGATGCTCGGGGAGTGCTGGATGGAAAGTGGCGAGGCTGAGGTAGAATTTATAACTTTTACAGAGTCAGATATCCGCAAGCCGATGATAGGGCGAATAGCTCAAACGTTCTTCCCCAATGCAAGCAATTATTGCGCGAGAGAGAATGTGGAGTTTCTGGTGAATAAGCTCAATGGGGAGGGGTTTAGTATTCTGTTTAATCCGCATGTGGAGGAGCAACCTCTCAATGAGCTTGTTGCTGAGGTGCGTCAGCGCGTAGAAGCAAAGGTGGTGTGTGCTTTACACTTCCCTCCAACTCACAACCGTGATGTGGTTCGGGAGTCATTTTTCATATCCTATGCGCTTGGCGGCAATGTGCTGGCATGGCTCCTACAGAGTGCCTTATGGTTGAAGTATAAGTTATATGGGCTTCGTGTTACGGCTCGAGAAGAGATGGTGAAGCATGTGCGAACGATTGAGAATTGTGATAGGTTTGTGGTGTTGTCGAAGCACTTCTTGCCGTTTTTTCCAGCGGAAGTGAGAGATAAGATAGTAAGCATCAACAATCCGTCGCCATGTTCGGTAGAGGTTGATGCCGCTTCCATTGAACGGGAAAAACGAAATGAAGTGGTGTGGTGCGGGCGCATGGATATAACGGGGATGAAGCGCGTAGATCGCATGCTGCGTGTATGGAAGCAAGTTGGACGACTCCGCCCTAACTGGACGTTGCGCATCATGGGCAGTGGTGATGTGAAACTGATAAAGAACCTTGTCGCTCGGCACCATATTCCAGGTGTGATGGTTGAGGGCTTCTGTGAGCCTTGGCAGCATTATCGTCATGCAAAGATATTATGCTGTACCAGCACCGACGAGGGTTGGGGAATGGTGCTCGTGGAGGCAATGAGCAGAGGGTGCGTACCAATGGCTTTCGACAGCTACGCCAGTGTGCATGATATTATCAATGATGGTGTTAATGGAGTGCTGGTGAAGCCATTTAGTATTGGGGAATATTCGCGCAAGCTCATTGAACTTATAGACGATGATGAGCATCGTCGAACAATGGCGGCACAAGGACTGGAAAGCATAAGCAGGTTTAACACTCCGATGATAGCCAGGCAGTGGTTGAAACTTTTTGGGCAGATATTTGATATCAGAAATAACTCTTAATCACTCTCTGAGATGAGAATAGTCATTCTGTTTCCTCACCCCGCTGCTGGACCTACGGGTGGATATAAGGTTGCAATGGAGTACGCCAACCGCATGGCGGCAGATGGTCATGAGGTACATCTTGTGTATTCTGGCTCTATTTATTGGAGTCGGAAGTCGGCGTGGCACAAGCTCACTTGCTGTGTGCGGTGGGTGGAACGACTTCTGAAGGGGTATTCATGCCGCGGATGGTTTCCTCTTGATGAACGTGTGCATGAACACTTCACCTTTTCGCTCTGCCAGAGGCATGTACCAACAGGGGATATATATATAGCCACATCGCCCTACACGGCGTGGTATCTCAACCAATACCATACGGTCGCTCGCAAGTTTTATTTTATCCAAGGGTATGAGAATTGGGGTCCTGGACTTCGAGCCATCCTTCACGACACCTATCATTATCCAATGCAAAAAATTGTAGTAGCCCAGTGGTTACAGCGATTGCTAAAGATAGAACATAATGAAGATTCAATATTGGTGGAGAATGGTTTCGATTTTGATAAATTCAGTCTTATAGTACCTGAGTGTAAGAAAGAGCGTATGCACGTGACTATGCTCTACCATGAGATGAAAGGAAAGGATTGCGCCATGGGGCTACGTGCTATCTCTTTGGTAAAAGAACAGTATCCTCAGCTCAAGGCAACTCTCTTTGGAGTGCCTGAACGTCCAGAGGGATTGCCCCAATGGATAGACTATCACCGTCAGCCATCTGCAGTTGAGCATAATCGTATCAACAACGAGGCGGCCATATACATAGGCACCAGCCGTAGCGAAGGGTGGGGGCTTACTGTTGGAGAGGCAATGATTTGCGGACAAGCTGTATGCTGTACCGACAATGATGGCTACAGAGAGATGGCGATTGACGGAGAGACCGCATTGCTGTCTCCCGTTGGAGACGCTGAGGCTTTAGCACATAACGTAATGCGATTGCTTAAAAACGATGCGTTGCGCTGTCGGATTGCTGAAGGAGGACATTGCTATATCCAGCGATTTACTTGGAGCCGCTCCTATAGCAGACTGAAAACCACTTTAGGATTATGAAATTAGCAACTTTTGATATATTCGACACTGCACTGCTGCGACGTTGTGGAAGACCTGAAGCCATTTGGAAGCAACTTGCCGTTCGGCTTTTTGCAGAAGAGAAGGACTTCGTCGATGCATTTATAGCATGGCGCCAGCGAGCGAAGGGCGATACGCTCTCAGAAATCTACGCTGGTATCGATGAGGCGTATGTCACCTTCTCTGGCAGAAGCAGAGAAGAAATGATGCAAGCAGAACGAGAAGAGGAAAGGAGCGCACTTATTGTCAACCCTGAGATCCGCAGCATTATTGAGCGTAAGCGAAAGGAGGGGTGGACGATTGCATTTGTCAGCGACATGTACCTTGACAGTGGTTTTCTGCGTTCGGTGCTTGAGCACGAAGGGTGCATAGAGAAGGGAGAAAGGGTGTATGTCTCTTGCGAACACAATGCCCGCAAGGATACTGGTACGCTCTATGATGTAGTTCGTCGCGACTTTTCTCCTACCGAGTGGGAGCATTATGGCGACAATAAGCGCAGCGATGTGGCAATGGCCAAAAAGAAAGGTATTCGTGCTATGGCCGTATCAACGGGGTTCAATGCTGTTGAAGCGTCATACTGGCATGTAGCTCCTCAACTTGCTGCACTATCAAGGTTATACAGGCTGCAGCATTCAGGAGATGAGTTTACGGCATTTGCTGCCGACTTTGTGGTGCCTGCTTATTTGCCTTACGCTGCATTTGTGCTTACTGAGGCACGCCGAATGGGAATTACCAAGCTCTATTTCCTCTCACGCGACAGCTATGTATTGCTCAAGGCGGCGCAAGCCATGCTTGCTGATACGCAAGGGCCTGAACTTCATTATCTCTTTGTGTCGCGTCGTTCGTTGCTCTTGCCTTATTTGTATGGCGAGGACGAGAAAGCCTATCTTGAAGCACGCGACCACCATACTATCGTCCGATTGGACAGTGTGGATAAACTATTGATGCATCTACGTACCACACGCAAGGAACTGCGTGAGCAATTTGGAATAGAGTTCGCTTACGCTCGAGTAAATAATTTTGCTGAACAGGAGGACTTCCTTAGAAAGATATTTCATAACGATTTCACGCCTTTATTACAACAGCGTGCGAAGGAGCAGCAGACGCTGTTGCTTGACTACTTTCGTCAGGAAGGATTGTTCGATAGCGAGCGATGTGCTGCGGTGGATGTAGGCTGGCTGGGAACATTGCGACTGATGATTAATCATATTTTGCGTAAACAGGGTGTTCCTGACTTGCATTTCTTCTATTATGGTGTGCGCGGCGATGTTATTTCACCATCAGCAGGTCGCTATACCTCATATTTCCAAGCAAGTGAGCTTACTACAGAAGCCACAGTACTGCTGGAGCATTACTTCTCAGCCTCTCCCTATCCAACAACGGTGGGGTATCAACGAAATGAAGCCGGACAGGTGTTGCCTCTATTTGCAGAACAAAGCGGCTTCTCGCACACGCCTGCAAGCAAAGCCAATGCGGAGGCTATGGAAAGCATGGCAACAGCAGTTTCTCGCTGTGACATGGCAGCGCTTCGACAATGGGCAAGATGTGCCATCAACAACTTGCTATCTACACATACAGAGGTGGATATAACTCCTCTTGTTCCGACCAGCGATTTCGATGACAAAACACCCTTCGTCAAGAAACTTAGCATGACTGAACTTGTGAAAATACTCCTCCTTGGCGACCATGTAACAGGCTTTGATCTGGGAAGTCTTCGGCTAACACTGCCTCTTTGGATGCTGCCTTTTGCCTGGAGACTTCATGGAACAACAGGACGAATACGAGGGTATCTCTACCATAAGATTTATCGATAACAAATAGAACGTTATTAATTGCTTTTTTATGATACAGGTTGCTGTTATCATACTTAACTATAATTCTGTGGCGGATTGCCGCAAATGTGTCGGTTTCCTGCAACGTCAGGAGGGAGTTAAGACAGAGATTGTGATTGTCGATAACTGCTCGCCATTGGCTGGCGAACTGCAGGCGGTCAGACAATTGTGTGAAGAACAGGGTTGCACCTTTTTACCAGCCTCAGGAAATAGAGGCTACAACGCTGGAAATAACATCGGACTTCGTTATGCGGCTGAGAAAGGTTACAAGTATGCGCTTATCGCTAACCCTGACATGGAGTTTCATGAGCCAAGCTATATTGCTCGACTTGCGGCAGAGCTTCACCGTTATCCCGATGTGGCAGTGGTAGGTAGTGACATAGTGACCCCTGATGGTGTGCACCAAAATCCGCGCAATTACCGTGCGAGTTCGTGGACTGATAGCTTTGACTGGGTAACGACGGCGCTGAGACGTAATGATAGAAAGTATGACAATGTTCCTAATTGGATTGAAAATCCGCATGAGTCGCATGATTGTCTGGGACTTAATGGGTGTTGCTTTCTCATACGCATGGATTTTGTGACGCAGATAGGATATTTCGATGAGGGGGTATTCCTTTATGGCGAGGAACCCATACTTGCTCATCAAGTGAAATCTATTGGGATGAAAATGCGCTATGAGGCATCGATACAGGCGGTGCACTGCCATATGAGGAGCAAGGAGCCGGCGTCGGCTTTCTGCCTGAAACATTGGAAGCACTCTCGCATTCATTATGTGAAAAAGTATAGCAACTATCCATGGTACGGCAAGTTGATGGCAATATTCTCGCTGCACCTGTATTTTTTGTCACTGTCGTTGTCAAAGAAAATAAAAAGTAGATTTAATGGATAACTTATCTTCTACATTGAAAAAGCGACTTATCGATTTCGCGTCTAAGTCGTGGTACTATAGTCCGGCATTTGCATTCTGGGACTTGCTGTGGTGGGTATGCTTTTACACTCATATACCTATGGCGTGGAAATTGTCCTCATTTGCCATTAGGCGTAAGACGGATTGGCTCGACCGCTATGTGGAGCAGAACTATGGTGAAATAATAGATGTACATACCAAGTCTGCGTCTCAAGATAATGAACGTGAGCTGGGAGATCGACGTATCTGGGTATTTTGGGGGCAGGGAGAAAACAATATGCCTTTACTCATCAGGGCTTGCTACAACCAACTTGTAAGCCTTAACGAACGCGTGACACTGATAACAAAAGCGAACATTAGTGAGTTTCTTGATATTCCAGAGGTGATATACCACAAAGTGGAGCGTGGTACTATTAGTTGGGCTCACTTCAGCGATATTATCCGCACATCGCTGCTTGCCCGCTATGGTGGGGTTTGGATGGATGCTACGGTGTGGACCACGCGTCCATTTCCCTTTGAGGAACTTGGTGATCTGGCGTTTTACTCTGTAAATGGCAAGGTAGCTGTGAATAATCGTACTGTGAGGTTTTGGACGTCTTTTGAGTGGAATTGGAGTGGATGGTGTCTTTATGCTAACTACAAGAATGATCTGCTTTATTCATTTGTGAGTCAAATGCTCATTAATTTGGCTCAGCGAGAACAATATCTTCTCGACTATGTGCTTATTGATTACCTCATTTATTATGCCTGCCGAAAGTTTCCAGGTGTAGGAGAGGCGATGAATGAGTGTAATAAGATAGAGTGTAGTTACCGCAATCGTCTTGCAGAGTTGATGAATTGTAGATACAACGAGGATGAGTATAACAATCTTATTAGTACAGACTATATATTTAAGTTGAGTTTTAGATCAAACTATAAGTGTTCTACACAAGCAGGAGAAACTACCTACTTCGGCACACTGATTGATAAAGGTTAATATGATGCAAGTGCATATAAATAAAAACACTTTAGGCTTGGTATATGCTACATGTGTGGTGATAGCACTAAATACTTTCTTTTACTTCGAGGGAGACGTAAAGTATAGTATTATCAAACTCGGGATAATGGGGTTGGCTCCAGTGATGTTTTTCTTTAGAGCATCTGCCATTTCTCCGGCTTTGCTTACCGGATTAGGCTATTGGATGTGGTGCTATATATCATCGTCATTTACAGGAGAACAACGTTTCTCTACATTGGGCTTCTTGGGTATGTATATCATTACATTTATAGTATACTACAATTTGTTGTATCAAGACGTGTTCTCGTTTGCATACTTCAAGCGACTACTTAAATTATTGATTATGGCATTTGGCATAGTCTTGATGATGCAACAAGTGTGTATGCTCTTGGGTATATACGAAATGCCCTTAGCTAATCTGGATGGACAGTTTTTCCTGTCGATTGACAAACTACATTCTCTTACCTTAGAACCCAGTCATAGTGCACGTGTGTTGGCAGTATTGACATTGTGCTATTGGAGGATGTATGAATTAGAGCATGGTAGCCGACCTACATTGATAGAATTGTTTGGCGAGGAGATGAGATGGCCTATGATATTGTTTCTTTGGTCGATGTTTACTATGGGTAGTGGCACTGCATTTGTAGCCATGGGAGTCTTGAGCCTATATTTCATCACTCGCCATACTGCTATTTACGTGTTACCCTTTATATTTCTAATGAATTTTACTGCCGAATCGTTTGAGTTGACGCAGTATGAGAGAGCTAAAAATCTCGCGGAAGCGTCTCTCACAGGAGATGTGAAAAAAATGAATGAAGTTGAAGGTAGTGGAGCGACGCGCGCTAAGCCCATAATCAACACCGTGACAAAGACAGATCTATTTAAGACCGAAACATGGATAGGTCATGGAACTGCTAAAATAGATTCTCGCTGGTGGAGAAGAAATAATCAGAAACTAGGAGTTATAGAGCAATATGGGCTAATAGGTTTTGTTATCACAATGTTTTTCATATATCGTTGTGTGATACGTAGATTCTTTTCTATAGAGACGCTTGTACTTATATTGCTCTTAGGTATGTCAGTGGGTAATATCTATTATGCATGGGGGGCCTTAGTACTCTTTTCTACAGTCAGATATTTTCAAGTTCAGAATGAAAGGGGCATGCTCCATATAGAGGTAGGAGAGCAGATAGAAGATGATTAGTATTCGGGAGAACTATGGTGATAGATTTAGTTGATAATCATTTTTTTGTGCCTTCTCAACGAAAAGGATTATAAGAAGACTAAGTAGGTCTATTACAGATGAGCATTGATATTACTGTGGCTATCTGCATGTATAATGCGGAGCAATATATTGAGGAAACACTTGAGTGCTTGAAGTCTCAGACGATGCAGGACTTTGACCTGCTTATTGTCGATGACTGCAGTACTGATGGTTCAGTGGAGTGTGTGGAGCGATTCTTCGCCCAGCATTCCAGACAATATGAGTTGGTGCGTCAACCGGAGAACCATGGCATTGCCTATGAACGCAATTTTGCGCTGCACAAGGCGAGAACGAAGTATATGGTGTTTGTGGATGCAGATGACTTTCCATTGCCGCAACTACTTGAAAAAGAGTATGCTTCAATTCGCTGCGACCAAGAACTGACCGCGGTCAGTTCTTGGTCGCAATTTGCTGACGCAAATTGCAGCCGAATGCGCGGCGGACTATTCATCGGCGACACCACGAAAGAAGGGTTTCGCAAACGGGCTGCTGCGGGTAAGAGGATTTTCCTACCCATACAAACATTGTTTGTCCGGGAAGATGCAATAAGGGTTGGTGGATTCAGACTTGATGGTTTTCCCGAGGGGAAACCGCGCTATCGTGACTTCTGCGAGGACCTTGATTTATGGACGCGTATGAGCGATCTCTATGTCGAGGGGAAGTGCATCATTGTTCTGCCTGAGGTGCTTTATCTTTACAGAAAGACCGACGGGTTGTCATCTAACCACTTCAATATGATTATAAAAATGGAGTATGTGAAGGTGAATGTGCGGCGCAGACGTAAAGGCTTACACGAACTGACTTTTGTTGAGTACTACGATTCGCTAAAGCCTGAAGAACTTGCACGTCTCAAGAAGGACTCTTGTGCGGCTGATAGCCTGCGTAACGGAGTGTTCTACATGCGCGACGGCAAGTTGCTTAAGGGTCTGCGGCTTATTGTTAAGAGTGTATGGAATAATCCTACCTATATCTTCGATAAGTTGATTGCTAACTCAGGCTTGTTGAAACGTAAGTAAGGCCATAGGGTGAATGAGTTTTTCATTGTAATAAAGATAAATAAAGAATGAGTGAGATTTCGGCAAAGCATATCACTGATGTGATAGGCCTGCTCAATAAAAAGGCCGACTATGCGGTGCTCCGCAACTTTGAGGGTCTGCCCGATAAGAACAAGAGTCGTGATATTGATATCATTATCACCCTGCGCAGCTATCGTGCAGTAAAGGATGAATTAGTGAAGCTTATCGATTCCACAGGGTGGAAGATTATTACTTATCTGCACAGCGACAGGCTGATAACCTACGTTTGTGCCAAACAGAGTGGTGAGTCCACGGAGCTGGTTCAGTGGGACTTCTTTGTGAATACTTCGGTGTGGGGCATTCTGCTGATGGATGCCAGTGAATTCTTAGTTCACAAGCAATTCAATGGTTTTCTCTACTATGTGGATGTGGAGTGCCAGTTTCTCGACAAGTATCTCTATAATCGTGCTGTGGGTAGTACGTTTCCCGAAAAGTATCGCTGGATGCGAGAGGAGGCTGAGAAAAGCGGGTTTGTAAAGAAGAAGGTGCAATCTCTCTTTGCTACAGAAAGCCTTCAAGTGTGCGACCAAAAGCATAGGCCGATACTTGCGCTTCGTGCAGTGTGTGCTAACCTGCGGCATCGACCGTTGGGCTTTCTTATAGGCGTTGTATTCTTTCTTTGGACATTTATCAGAAATTATATAAGGTCAAATACGGGTTTCTCCATAGGTTTTACGGGTCCAGACGGGTCTGGGAAGACTACGGTAATTGACTTGATGATTGAGCAACTGGGCGATGTGTTCCGTAAGGCTCATGCCTACCTTCATTTCCGTCCTACGCTTTTCGGAAACCTTGGTGAAGTAGCTCACTCTGCGGGCGTAAAGAAGACGGTTGATCGTAACTATAGCGACCCACACCGTGGAGGACGCACGGGTGTTTTGAGTTCTTTTGCACGGCTGTTCTATTACTCCATAGACTATATTTTAGGCTATTTCCTGCGAGTCAAGACAGTGACGCGCATCACGCGCCTTGTCATCTTCGATCGCTACTATACCGACATCATATGCGATAGTCGCCGTAGTCGTATATACCTTCCTCATAAGTTCCTGTATTGGTGGGGGCGGATATTTATACCTTCGCTTGATTACAATATATTGCTTACTGCTGATGTCGACACTATACTCAGGCGTAAGAATGAGTTAGATAGAGAGGGTGTCGACGCAATTAATACCAGAATTGACTATCTCGCCACAAAGCCAGGTCATTATAAGATTCTCAATACGGGCACACCTGAGCAGGCTGTCGCAAACATACTCAATATAATCTTTGAATCTCAGCACTGCAAAAACTTAAAAAGGCTGGGAGTGAAATGACAGTAGTATTATGAACAATCCATTTTTTTCAATTGTCATTCCTGTGTATAACGGATTGACGCATGATTTGCCCAGGTGTCTTGATAGCATTTGGCAGCAGCCGTTTGACACATCTCTATATGAGGTGATATGTGTGGACGATTGCAGTACCGATGGCACTCAGGCTTGGCTTGATACTCAGACTACATGTCATCACAATATGCGTGTGTTTAAGAATGATGTGAATATACGTCAGGGGGGAGGGAGAAATAGGGGCATTCGTGAAGCAAGGGGCAAGTATATAGTTCTCATTGACCAAGATGATTACTATCATCAAGGTGCAATAACAAAAGTGTACAATCACCTATGTCAATCAGAATTGGATGTGCTGATAGTGGATTGTGCCTACGAACGCCCGGGGAGGCCAAGCAATACATTGCAACATAATTTTCCTCATCGGGAGACAATGACTGGCGATGAAATAATTTTAAAAAATTCTATTCCATACGCTCCCTGGAAATTTATCTTCTTACGGTCGTTGATTATTGACAACAACCTGTTCTTTGATGAGAATGAGCGCATTGAAGATATTGACTGGGTTCATAGACTTGTGCACAGGGCTGAGAGGGCTCAATATCAGCCTATCTTGTTTATACACTATCTTAAAAGCGACATATCGACCACGATGACATCTTTTAAGTCACCAGTAACTACATATTCGATGATGCGATGTGGCCGACGCCTGTTTCTTTTGCCTACTAAAGACTTTGCGGATAGCTGTGATGAATTGAAACGAGCTATGGAGAATCTTGGTGAGAATGTTTTCAGGCTGGGTTTGCGCAACCTACTCACATGCAAGGACTCGATGAGTAACAAACGCAAAGCGATCGGCGAGATTATTGCGCCACATAGTAAGAGAGCAACGGCTCTCACGAAGATAGCAGTGGCCATGCCTATAACATTCAGTATAGTGAGCAACATTACAGCTACATTCTTACCATGGTTCATCATCTTGCGTCGTAAGTGGAAATATAGGAACTAAGAAATATGGGAAAAAGAATTGGTTATATCGATGCGATGCGCGGGTTAGCAATGATAGCGGCCTCTCTGCTTGTGGGGCGAATCATTCGTCTGAGTCCCATACTCGCCCATTGGCTGTTGGCAGCAAAGCGGTAATGAATTTTATTTGTATTAGTTGACCTTGAAACATAAAATTTTTATCTCTGCCTATGCATGTGAACCGGGTTTGGGCAGCGAGATAGGTGTAGGCTGGCACTGGGTGCTGGAGATGTCGAAATACTTTGAGCTGTGGGTTTTGACGCGCGAGAGTAACAGACACACTATTGAGCCCTGGATAGCAAAACATCCCGAATTTGCCCATATTCACTGGCTCTACTTTGACCTGCCTAAATGGGCGCGGTTCTGGAAAAAGGGTCTGAGAGGGGTGCGTACCTATTATAATATATGGCAATTATGCACCAATAGCATTGTTCGACGGACGATGCAAGAAAACGACATAAAGGTATTTCACCACCTGACCTACGGCAACGCGTTATGGAAAGTAAGTAGCTATGGACAGCGACAGATATTTATCTGGGGTCCTGTGGGCGGACTTGAGACGATTCCGGCTGAGTTCTCAAGGCACTATTCTTGGCGTTCAAGATTGATTGAGGGCATCAGACGATGGACGGTGAAGATGCTGCCTATAAACAAGGGTTTTCAAGCCCGTTGCAGTAGGGCAAATCTAATACTATGCAAGACGGATATTACGAGAAAACTGATACCTGCGCAGTATAGGAACAAGGCTGTACTGTTTACGGATGTGGCCGTGGATAACAGTATAAGTCAGAGTCATGCGATGCCAAGTGGTGAGGCGACAAAGTTTCTGATGGTGGGCAGACTCGATGCATGGCGTGGATTTGATCTCGCCATAGAGGCTCTCTCGAGAGTCGTGAGAGAGAGGCAGGATGTACGTCTTGTCATAGTCGGGTCAGGGCCAGACAAGGAGAGATTGGAGAGACTTGCTGAGCAGAGAGGAGTGGGCGAGTGGATAGAATTTAAGGGTGGAGTGACGATGCAATGCTACAAGGAGTTGCTCGCCGAGGCAGACTGTGTCGTAAACGCCTCGCTCAAGGAGGGGGCGGTGACCGTGAGTTTTGACACCCTCTCGATGGGGAAGCCTCTGATTTGCTTAGACACCACGGGGTATACACGTTATTTCGACAGCGATTATGCAGTAGTGATACCTCGGGCAGGACGTGGCGAGGTGATAGCTGCGCTCGGTGATGCCATGCTGAGACTTACGGATGTAGATTTGCGAAAGGTGATGGGCGAGAGAGCTGTGAGTGCCCGAGAGAGATTTACATGGTCGCATCACGGTGTGGAGATTGCAGACATTATCACAGACTGCATTGACAAGATGAAAAGATGAATACAGAGGAGTTGTTAAGCGAAGTGCTTCGTCAGGGTGAGGACTGCCAGCGATTTTATAGGATAAAGAACGCCAGTGGCAAAGTCTGGATATTGCCCGAGAGGGATTTGCACACCGCTCTGCAGCTGTACCAGCCGAGTGGGAGGAAAGGCAGACTGTTGAAACGCTGGCTTCCTGTGCTACACAAAGTGCCGATGCTGAGAAAGTGCTTGCATATAGAAGTGCAGAATCTGGAGTTAGAGCCTGAGCTCCGCGAGATGCTATGCAGACTGTGGGGAGTAGAGAGAGTAGAGTATGCCGTATTTTGCGGTACTCCATGCGTACACCAAAAGCTCACCCTACAACTCAGTAGCGAAGGGAAGATATTGGGATACTGTAAACTTAGTGACAACGATGAGGTGACAGATCTTTTTGACAGAGAGTCACGTCTGCTCAGAGACTTGAGAGGCGAGGGTATAGAAAGTGTGCCGAGAGTATTATACGAGGGAGAATGGCGTAGTGGAATACACGCTCTGGTGCAGACCACGACAAAAACCACAAACTCACGCGTAGTACACGAATGGAGCGCCAATCACGAGGAGTTCCTGCGCATCCTGTATGAGAAGACAAAGAGAAGCATGAACTTTGAAGAAACAGATTACTGTCATACTCTGGAGGATATGAAATCGCATCTCGGATGGCTTCATAGTGATGAAGCGCGCAGTGTAGTAAGTGGCGCTATCGACAAGGTCCTTTCCACGCACAGAGGGCAACGGGTAGAGTATGGCGCATACCATGCTGATTTTACACCATGGAACACATTTGTAGAGCAAGGGCAGCTCTTCGTGTTTGACTGGGAGTATGCCCAAAGGTCATACCCAGCGATGATGGACGCCTGCCACTTCCTCACCCAGACGGCAATGTTTGTAAAGCATTGGACTGCTGATGATATCAAATCATACGTAGCCTCAGCTCAGGGAGGATGGGCAGACAAGGATTTGTACGAGTTGTACCTTCTGGATATCATATCCCGGTTTGCCTTGCGCGAAAAAGGAAATATAGAGGGAGAAGTGGCATACAGTATGACAGTATGGACAGACATGCTGAAGAGTCTGAGATAAGAGATAAATATGCGTATCGTCTGTTTCCACCTCTACAACGATTATAGTGGCAGCCCCAAGGTGCTGCGTATGGTCTTGGACGAAGCCTTACAGCGAGGACATCAGGTAGATCTGCTTACATCGCGAGGTGGAGTGCTCGATGTGCTCAAGGGCTGTCCTAAGATGAAAATCCACGGGTATGCTTATGAGTTTTCAGACAATAAGTTCATTACCACGCTTCGCTACGCTTGGGTGCAGGTCTATACCTTCTTCAAAGCCTTAGGGTGGGCAACGAAGAGCGACGCGGTGTTTTATGTCAACACCTTGCTGCCTGTGGGACCAGCATTGGCAGGGAGGCTGATGGGAAAGCGAGTAGTGTATCACTATCATGAGAATGCTCACGTCAAGGGTGCGACATACAGGATACTGGCCAAGGCGATGCAGCGTCTGGCACATCGTATCGTGTGTGTGTCAGAGTATCAAGCAACGTTTCTCGAGCGCAAGGACAAGGTCATAGTGATACCCAATGCTCTACCCAAGGCCTTTGTGGAGCGTCTGCGAGTACAGCCAGAGCCAGCCTTCGAGCGCAAGGTGGTGCTCATGCTCGGATCGCTAAAGGCATACAAGGGCACACGAGAGTTTGTCTGTCTGGCCAAGCGTATGCCGCAATACAAGTTTGTGCTCGTGCTCAACGAACAGACCAAACGCGTAGACCAGTATATCGGCGAGCAAGGACTGAACGACATCGACAATCTCCGGGTGTATGCAAAGCAAGAAGACGTGGCAGAGTTTTACAACGAGGCCTCGCTCGTGCTCAATCTCTCCGACAAACGCTCGTTTGTAGAGACCTTTGGATTGACAGTATTGGAGGCAATGAGTGCAGGTCTGCCCGTGATAGTGCCCACAGTAGGAGGCATAGCAGAGATGGTAGAAGACGGAGCGAACGGATATAGGATAGATGTAGCCAATCTTGACGACATATCAATCGCCATAGACGAGCTGCTGACCAACAAAGAAAAGTATCTGACCATGGCGAGAAAGGCTCTGCTCAGAGCAGAGGGCTACGATGCAGAGACAATGGCAGACAAGATAATACGAGTATTAGACAAAGATTATACCAAGAAGGCATAAACCAAATCAGATGAAGAAAGTGGCTATTATTGGCATCCAAGGAGTGCCAGCCCATTATGGCGGTTTTGAAACTCTGGTAGAGAATATCATAGGCGAGAATTGCTCACCCGAGATAGAGTATACAATATTCTGTTCAGCCAAGGACTACAAGCAAAGGATAACTACCTACAAGGGAGCGAGGCTGAGATACGTGCCGTGGTTTCATGCCAACGGTATGCAAAGCGTACCCTATGATGTGCTCTCGATGATGTGCAGCGTGTGGCGTTATGACACCGTGGTGGTACTCGGTGTGTCGGGCTGTGTGTTTCTGCCCCTGTTCAGGTTGATGTTTAGGGGGAGGCTGATAGTGAACATCGACGGCATCGAATCTCGACGTACAAAGTGGGGAGGCTGTGCAAGGTGGTTCCTACTCACGAGTGAGTCTATGGCAGTACACTTTGCTGACGCAATCATAGCAGACAACCAGGGCATACAAAACTACGTGAAGCAGACCTATCGCAAAGACTCCGTGCTGATAGCATACGGAGGCAACCACGCCAAGCGCGACGTCAGCGAGGCGAAGGAGCACGAAGTGCTTGACGCGCAGGGGCTCAGCAGTCGTGGCTATGCAGTGAGCGTGTGCCGCATAGAGCCAGAGAATAACTGTCACATTACGCTCGAAGCTTTTGCCAAGTGCGGGCGCGAACTCGTACTAATCGGCAACTGGAAGCATAGCAGATACGGCCTGGAGCTGATGGAGAAGTATGGCGAGTGTCACAATATCCACATGCTCGAGAGCATTTATGACCTTGACGTCCTCTATGTGTTGAGAAAAAATGCCGCAGTCTACGTGCATGGTCATAGCGCAGGAGGCACCAATCCGTCGCTCGTGGAGGCAATGTTTTTCGGCCGTCCTATCCTCGCCTATGATGTGGTCTACAATAGGGCCACCACCCACGATATGGCATACTACTACTCTAATGCAGACGACCTCGTCGCCCTCTTGCAGCAAGACAATCTCGACGGAAAGGAGATGAAGGTCCTCGCCGAGCGACACTTCACCTGGGAGCGAATAGCCAAGCAGTACGAATCGCTCTATTAGACGGGCA
>CALZKW010000038.1 GCA_945788095.1 uncultured Prevotellaceae bacterium
TATCAGTTGCCCCATCTCATATATATCAGTTGCCTCATCTCATATATATCAGTTGCCTCATCTCATATATATCAGTTGCCTCATCTCATATATATCAAATGCCTTGTTCCATATATATCAAAGGAGAGGAATGGATATGATGGGGTTGAGCAGCATAGTCTCACTGTGTGTGTTCTGTGGGGCTAATTGGAGTTTATGGGGGAGAACTCCCCTCCGGGGCTTGAAGTAAAAAAGGGAGTAAAAGGGAAGTTAAAAGGAAGTTATAGGGACGATTGTCCTGTTGCGGCATTCCCATTTATTATTCATATAATTCATGCCCGTTTTTGTTTCAATTTTATTTTTTCCGTTCGTTCCGTTGTTTCCCAATCTCCCCGCTAAACCATTATTTACCCAAGGGTATGCTCGGCTCAAAAAAGACCCATATCTCACCGCAACAAGACCCATATCCTGATAGTGTCAAGACCCATATTCTGTCACGCTAAGACCCATATCTAAAATCCGCAGTGGTAGGGTGCCACAATCGACCATAGTACTATCCTCACTATGACAATAGTACTATCCTCTCTCCTCAAGGCGTGCCATGTGCACAGCACCGTGCCCCTGGGGTAATAAAGCAAAAGCACCTCACACGGAGGTGCTTTTGCTTTATTACTGCCTTACAAGAAGGTACTGTCAGGATGCGTCTTACTTATCGCGGTAGTAGACACGCTTCACGCGGTTGCTCACCGAGGTGAGTATCTCGTAGGGGATAGTGTCGATAATGTCTGAGAGCACGGTGGGGGGCAGTTCCGGACCGAAGATAATGACCGAGTCGCCCTCCTCGCAGGGTATGTCGGTGACGTCGATCATGCAGATGTCCATGCAGATATTGCCCACATAGGGAGCCTTCTGACCATTGACCATGGCATAGGCACGGCCACGCCCCAGATGGCGGTCCAGACCGTCAGCATAACCGATGGGCAGGGCAGCGATGCGTGAGTCGCGGGTGAGCACCCCCTTGCGGCTATAGCCCACTGTCTCCTCCTTGGGCACATTGTGTATCTGCAGGATGGTGGTGCGCAGGGTCGACACGCAGTGGAGCATCTCATTGTTGCGCGCATTGATGCCATAGAGGCCCAGACCGAGGCGCACCATGTCCATGTGGCGCTCGGGGAAATGCTCGATGCCGGCACTGTTGCACATGTGGCGCAGTATCTTGTGAGGGAAGGCTTCCTGGAGCAGACGGCTGCCATGCTCAAAGCGCTCATACTGGAGAGCCGAGAAGCGGTCGAAGTCATCAGAGTCGCTACCCACAAAATGTGAGAACACACTGCGAGGGATGACAGCGCTCTGGCTCTTCAGGCAGTCTATCAGTCGGGGCATATCAGTCATGGGGTCGAAGCCCAGGCGATGCATGCCGGTGTCGAGCTTGATGTGCACGGGGAAGTTGGTCACGCCCTCCTGTTCGGCCGCATGAATGAGCGCATCGAGCAGGCGGAAGCTATACACCTCGGGCTGCAGGCGATAGCGGAAGAGCGTGCGGAAGGAGGTCATCTCTGGATTCATGATGATGATGCCGCAGGTGATGCCTGCCTTACGCAGTTCCACGCCCTCGTCGGCCACAGCCACGGCCAGATAGGCCACGCCCTGGTCCTGCAAGGTGCGCGCCACCTCCACACTACCAGCACCGTAGGCACCAGCCTTAACCATACATATCATCTTCGTGTCGGGCTGCATCAGCGAGCGGTAGTAGTTCACATTGTCGACCAGCGACTTGAGATTGACCTCGAGGATAGTCTCGTGGACACGCTGCTCGAGCTGCTCGATGATATTCTCGAAATGGAAGGAGCGGGCTCCCTTGACCAGGATGATCTCGTCGCGGAGCTGCTGGAAAGAGTCGCTCGAGAGAAACTCGTCGGTAGTGGCAAAGAACTCACTGCGCAGTCCCTCAGCCCCAAAGAGTTGGGCAGACTGCATCAACTGCTGACCGATGCCAACGAAGTGGGTGACACCGCGACCGGAGAGCAACTGGCTGACATGGCTATACAGGGCCTCAGGCTGCATGCCGCTCTGCTCGATGTCGGAAAGCACGACGGTGTGGCTGCGCCCCTCAGCCTCGGGGCGGCGCATCATGAAGTCGAGGGCAATGTGGAGCGACGAGAGGTCTGAGTTGTAGGAGTCGTTGATGAGTGTGCATCCATGGCGCCCGTCCTTGACCTCGAGGCGCATGGCAATGGGTTCAAGATGGGCAGCGCGCTCCTCCACCACATCGGCAGCGATGCCCAGTTCGCGGCACACGGCCTTACACAGGGCGGCATTCTGCACGAGGGGATTGTCCTCGCGGGTCACTGCCACAAGGCGCCCTGCGAAGTTCATCTCAGCGATGCAGCGGTCCACCACCTCGTCGCCCTCAGTGTAGATAAGCACCTGGGCGTCCTTGAAGAGGCGCAACTTCTCTCTGCACTTCTGCTCCATCGACTCGAAGTTCTCCTGATGGGCAGGTCCGAGACAGGTGAAGACACCGATGGTGGGCTGTATGATGCGCTGCAGGGCATCCATCTCGCCAGGCTCAGAGATAGCCGCCTCGAAGACGCCCACTTGCGAAGCATCACTCAGCAACCATACGCTCAGGGGCACACCGGTCTGCGAGTTGTAGCTGCGCGGACTGCGAGTCACCACATAGTCAGGCTGCAGCATCTGGTAGATCCACTCCTTGACGGTGGTCTTGCCATTGCTGCCGGCGATACCGACCACGGGTATGTCCCACTCCTCGCGGCGTCGTTCGGCCAGGCGCTGCAGTGCCTTGCGGGTGTCGCCCACCACCAGGAAATTGGCATCGGGATAATGCCCCTCGGGCACACGACTCACCACAAAGGCTCTCACACCACGCTGATAGAGGTCGTGGATGTACTGATGGCCGTCGCCACGTGGGGTGGTGAGGGCAAAGAATAGGGTGGCCTCGGGGAATATGAGGCTGCGGCTGTCGGTGAGCAGCCAGTCGATGTTCATCTCCCGGGTGCCCTCTCTGCGTGCACCGATGAGGGTGGTTATGTTGAGAATGGTCATAGAGTTTCCTTTTTGAAGTTATAAAGAGGTTATAGGGAAGTTATAGGGAAGTTATAGGGAAGTTATAGGGACGACAGGGGTAGTTACTGAGAAGTCACAAGGACTCCTGCGGAAGTTTTATGTAGAATTATTCACAGAACATCATGGGAGACTCATAGGACCTTCATAGGAGGTGTGAAGGAGGCTGAATTTACTCAAAATACCATACCTCACTTCCTCCGCTTTGCTCCCCTGCTATCATCGTCTTGCTCCCCAACTGGCGCGATTTTGCTCGCCAACTGACGCGGTTATGCTCCCTAACTGTCGCGGTCATGGCTGCTTAGTTGCATCGTATTGTGGGGCCAACAGCATGGCCATCAAGGTGAAGTGGCGGCTATGGGGCGGTGGCGGTGGCGGCGTGCCTCCCGCTCCATGGTAGCCACATAGGTCTGCATCTGGGGCGACATCCAGCTGTGGCAGAGGCGCTGCCAGATGTAGCGCACGGCCTGGGGCGAGGGATGCAGCATATCGTCGTCATAGAAGCGGTAGTCGCGCAGTTCGTCGAGCACTATCTCGTAGGCCGGGAAGTAGAGCACCGACTCTGGGCACTCGCGCGCCACATCATCGGCGGCCAGGAGCAGCGTGGCCTTGCCCAACTGACTGCCGTGGTAGCCATACTTGCGATAGCGGTAGGGGCTGACGGTGAAGACCACCTGCAGTCTGGGATTGTACTCCTGCAGCAGCCTGAGCATCTCTCGCAGCGTGTCGCGACACTCCTCGTGGGTCATCTCGTGCTCCGAGAAGTGCTTCTGCGGCACCTTATGGCAGTTGGCCACCACCCCACCCCCATAGAGATAGCAGTGGTTGGTGCCGAGGGTCACAAACAGGTAGCGGGCCTCTGCTAACTGCTGGCGAAGCCGTTGCAGGGCACGCTCCACGCCGCTGCGACACTCCTCCATCGTGGGTGCCGAGAGGTGGCTGTCGCAGAGCCAGCAGTGCCACATGCCATCGCGCTCTGTAAAGCAGGCCTCATCCAACGCCTTGCCCTCTATGGCCCAGGCCACCACCATGGCGATGCTGGCGGGATTGTAGAGCACACCGAGCGGATTGACCAACGCCCTGAGGCGGGCCTCCTCGAAGCATCCACCCACATGCTGGGCAAAGCACGAACCGAGGAATACATAGCCCTCCTCCTCGCCCAGCAGGCGGGGGGGCGCAACGACCTCTACGGGTGTGCGAAACAAGGGCATAGGGGCATTATCTGATGGTGTCATTTTGGGGTGTCGGTAGCTTTTTCTTACGCAAATTTACAACACTTATATGATTTTAATGTATCTTTGCAATAAGAATTTCAGCAAAATGAGCGAAAAAAACGTACATAACCTATTATTAGGCATCACATATCCCGAAGATTTGCGCAAGTTGCCCATTGAGCAACTGCCACAGGTGTGCAGCGAACTGCGCAGCGAGATTATCAAGGAATTGGCCGATAATCCGGGACACTTCGCATCATGTCTGGGCGCTGTCGAACTGACCGTGGCCCTCCACTACGTATACAACACCCCCGACGACCGCATTGTGTGGGACGTGGGACATCAGGCATACGCCCACAAGATACTGACGGGCCGCAGAGAGCAGTTTCATACCAACAGGCAGCTCGGAGGCATACGCCCCTTCCCATCACCTAAGGAGAGCCCCTACGACACCTTCACCTGCGGACACGCCTCCACATCCATCTCGGCTGCCCTGGGCATGGCTGTGGCAGCACGCCAGACAGGCCACGACGACCGCAAGATAATAGCCGTCATCGGCGACGGCTCCATGAGCGGCGGACTGGCCTATGAGGGACTCAACAATGCATCCAACACCCCCAACGATATACTCATCGTGCTCAACGACAACAATATGAGCATCGACCGCAGTGTGGGCGGCATGAAGCACTATCTGCACCACCTACACACCAGCACGGCATACAACAACCTGCGAAACCGTGCCGCACAGCGACTCAACCGTTGGGGATGGCTCAGCAAGGACCGCCAGCAGCAGATACTGCGATTCAACAACTCGCTCAAGTCGCTGCTCAACAATCAGCACAACGTCTTCGAGGGCATGAACATACGCTACTTCGGCCCCGTGGACGGCCACAACGTGGTGGAGCTCGTCGACACCCTGCGCCAAATCATGCACATGAAGGGACCCAAACTGCTCCACATCCACACCGTCAAGGGCAAGGGATACGAACCCGCAGAGAAGGCGCCCACCATCTATCACGCCCCAGGCAAGTTTGACCCAGAAACCGGGGAGCGCATCACCACAGAGACCGGCAACCTGCCACCTCGCTATCAGGACGTGTTCGGACACACCATAGTCGAACTGGCCAAGCAGAACCCAAGCATCGTGGGCGTCACACCAGCCATGCCCACAGGATGCAGCCTCAACATCATGATGCATGCCATGCCCGACAGAGCCTTCGACGTGGGCATCGCTGAGGGACACGCCGTCACCTTCTCGGCCGGTATGGCTCAGGACGGACTCCTCCCCTACTGCAACATCTATTCGGCCTTCGCACAGCGAGCCTACGACAACGTCATCCACGACGTGGCCATCAGCGGCCTCAACGTCGTCATGTGCCTCGACCGTGCTGGCATCGTGGGCGAAGACGGACCCACACACCACGGCGTCTTCGACATACCTTCGCTGCGCCCCATACCCGGCATCACCATCTGCTCGCCGCTGGATGAGCACGAACTGCGCCACATGATGTACACGGCACAGTTGCCCGACATGGGCCCCTTCGTCATCCGCTATCCTCGTGGCCGCAGCGAGCACGCTGACTGGCGCTGCGAGATGAAGGCTCTCGAGATAGGCCGCGGACGCTGCCTCAAAGAGGGCAGCGAGGTGGCCATACTCAGCCTCGGCCCCATAGGCAACAAGGCCACACGCGCCATCGCCCAGGCCGAAGAGCAGGCCGCCGCACAGGGACACACCCTCCACGTGGCTCACTACGACATGCGCTTTGCCAAACCACTCGACGAGGAGATACTCCACCACGTGGGCACACACTTCCGCCACATCATCACCCTCGAGGACGGTGCCATACAGGGTGGCATGGGCAGCGCCATCATCGAGTATATGGCCGACCACGGACTTACACCACGCATCACTCGACTCGGCATCCCCGATGCCTTCATCGAGCATGGCACACCCGAACAACTTTACCACATCATAGGTATCGATGAGCAGGGCATAGCCAAGACCATACTGGAGACTATCGAATAAACGAAACAACGGAACAAACAGGACCAGCTGCCACAAAGACATGTAGCGGAGAGTTCGGCTTGTTCCGTTGTCGAATGATAATACAACTAAAACTTATGAAGATAATCATCGCAGGTGCAGGAGCCGTAGGTACGCATCTGGCCAAACTGCTGTCCAAGGAGGATGCCAACGTCTACCTCATCGACGAAGACCCTCAGAAGACGCAAGCCATCAAGGAGGAGGGCAACGACGACCTGATGATCAGCAACTTGTCGCCCACCAGCATCGTGGCCCTCAAGGAGGTGGGCGTGCAGAATGCCGACCTCTTCATTGCCGTCACGCCCAATGAGGCGCGCAACATCACCTGCTGCTCGCTGGCTCACCAGCTCGGTGCACGCAAGACCGTGGCCCGTGTCGACAATGCGGAATATACCGAAAACGGCAATGAGCGCTTCTTCCAGAACATGGGCATCGACTCCATCATCTACCCCGAGATGCTTGCCGCCAAGGAGATACTGCTCAGCGTGCAGCGCTCGTGGGTGCGCAACTACCGCGAGATACACGATGGCAAACTCATCATGCTGGCCATCAAACTGCGCGAAGGGGCCAAGCACATACTCTACCGCCCCATACGCGAGGTGTTCGGCACCGATCTCAACTACCGCATCGTGGCCATCAAACGCAAAAATGAGACCATCATGCCCGATGGTAACACCACACTCGAACTGGGCGACATTGCCTACTTCATGACCACACGCTCACAGATCAGGGAGATACGCCTCAAGGTGGGCAAGAACGAACTCGACTATCCTGACGTGCACAACGTCATAATTATGGGTGGCGGACGCATTGCGCGACACGTGGCCGAAAACAAGCCTGCCAGCCTCCACATGAAGATCATCGAGCGCGACCGCAAGCAGTGTGAGCGACTCGAGGAGGTGCTCGACGACGACATCATGGTGGTATGCGGCGACGGACGCGACACACCACTGCTGCGCGAGGAGGGCATCGAAAACTACCAGGCCTTTGTGGCGCTGACCGACAACACCGAGACCAACATCCTGGCCTGTCTGGCTGCCAAGCAACTGGGCGTCAAGAAGACCGTGGCCATGGTGGAGAATACTGACTACCTGTCGCTCGTGTCACGCCTCGACATCGGCACCATCATCAACAAGAAGGGCATCGCCGCCAGCCACATATACCGCATCATGCTCGACACGGGCAAGGCCAACATCAGCAGCCTCACCATCACCGATGCCGAGGTGGCAGAGTTTGAGGCCGAGGAAGATTCTCCCATCACCAAGAACCTCATCCGCGACATACCCGACATACCCAAGGAGGTGGTCTTCGGAGGCCGCATCAGCAAGGACGGCGGAGAGATTATCAAGGGTGACACGCAGGTATGCCCCGGCGACACCGTGGTCGTATTCTGCAAGGCATCACTCATCAAGCAGGTAGCAGCACTCTTCCGCCCCAGCAAGGGCAACCTCTTCCAGAGACTATTCTCGTGACCCATCATATAAATAAGGAGAGCCCGCAAAGGCTCTCCTTATTTTGTATAGCATACTGATACGGCTAATTGACCGCATCCTCCACACTCTCACCCCTCACACGGGCCACAAAGCGCTCCAGGTCAGCCTTGAGCAACTGAAAGGGCTCGGAGACTAAGAAGGCGGTACTCTTCTTGAGCATTACCTCGATGGGGCACTGGCTGTGCTGATAGCACGACAGTTCATTCTGTCGCTGCGTGTCGTGACAAGCCAGACGGCGTATCTCCATCTCGCGCTCCTTGCGCAGCTGCACACACACAGGCTGCAGCAAGGGCAGCACCACACCCTCCATCAGCATGTGGCCCTGCATGTAGAGGTAGGCCGTCTGCGGGGTAACGCCGAGGCGAAGCAGATCGTTCTTGGTAGGCACATAGGTCTTCTTGCCCTGGGGGAAGCGCTGCTGCAGCCACGCTATCTTCTTATTGACCTTGTGGCGCACAGCCATCAGCGTTTCCTCGGGGCGCTGCAAGCGGACGTCGTGATAAGTGACGGTGTCGGCGAAGTCTTGCATCGAAAACTGCTTATGGAAGCCATAGCGGTAGGCCCATATATTCCACACGAAGAGCGGCCACACCAGGGTGCTGTACTCACGCATGTAGGCCTCAAGGTCGATCACCTCGCGGTCGTTGAGCGTCGACATAACACATGCAGCATGCAGGCCCGGTGCATAGCACTGATAGTTTTCGATAGCATAGACGTAGGTGTGAAACACATACGGATTCTCGAGCATAAACTGCGATACGGTGGTCTGTCCCTGCATCAGGTAGTCGTAGTCGGCATCCACGCAGGCTATCATGCACGAGCCCAGTGCATCTGGCCCCAATTGGTTCATCAGGGCCATCTTCTTGCCACGGCCCAATGTGCTGCGCGAGGGTAACATCACATCAAAATGGACGTCGCGGCCCGCCACATCATCGAGCACCATGCGCCAGAAGAGCACGTCATCATAGCTCTCCACATAGACCACCACCCTGCGCTTAGCCCGCTTAGGCCTCAGCGCATTGGCGGCATTGATATACTGTGAGGTCAGGTTTTCCCTCAGTCTACGGCTCATTGTATGGTATTAAAAGGTTAACAGACGGACTACAATCAACAATCAGACGATGACACAACACTCAATAATTCATTGCCCAAATGTTAATTGTTCATTGCCCCATTGTTAATTGTTCATTGTTAACTGTTCATTGCCAGTGGCTCATCGTCCACGATGTCCTCCACATCAGTCACACAGTCCATCCACCCGTTCATGATCACGGCGGGACTGTGGGTCGTGAGGATAACCTGCACGTGGGGATTGAGGTCGCGGATGATGGCGATGAGCTTCTGCTGCCACTCGATGTGTAGGCTCACCTCGGGCTCATCCATGAAGAGCACACAGGGACGGCGATTTTGCACCAGCACCGTGAGCAGGATGATGAGCATCTGCTTCTCACCGCTACTGAGTTGATAAGGCAGTATCGACTCGCCTATCTGTTCAAACTCAATCTCGTTGCTCTTGCGGTTTATCTTCTTGCCCGTCTCCGCAAAGAGCTCGTCCACGATGTCCTGGAAGTGGGCCTTCTCCTGTCCCAGCAGGGCGGCCTTCTCGTGGGCATCGGGCGCACTGCTCGTGAATAGCTCCAGCATGCGGTTCGAGAGGTTCACCTGATAGTCCAGGTAGCTGCGCTGCAACTGGTAGAGATGGAAGTCAAGCTCGGTGTTGAGGTTGGTGTCTGTCACCTTCTTCATGAATTCACTGCTCACCACGGGGCGGTCAAAACTGCGTATTACATCAAAGTCCACCCCCTCGCTGCCCTCGGGATAGAGGGTCAGATGCACGCCATCCATCTCGCGCTTCATCTTGTCAGTACAAATGAGGTGGTGTACGACCTTGCGCAGAATGGTGCTCTTGCCCACGCCGTTCACACCGCTCAGTATGTTGACACCCGGTTGGAGGTCCCACACCACATGGCGACGACCACTCCAGAGCGCATCTATCTCTATTCGGCTGATGTATTCTCCTGATTTCTTCATGGCTTCCCAGATTGTTTTTATATGCGCAAAGATACATTTTTGACACATATTTGCCAAGAGAATAGAGAAAAAAGGCTAACTTTGTGCCCCTAAACGACAAACTAAGCATACCATCATGTTCGAAAATATCATATCCCCCGAACAGCAGCAAGCTCTCCACCAACTGCTCGCCGACAAGAAACGCATCGTCCTGACCTGCCACATCAGCCCCGACGGCGATGCCATAGGCAGCATGACTGCCATGGCCTCCGTGCTCCGACGCCTCGGCCATGACACCACCTGCATCTGCCCCGACAACTTTCCCGACTTCCTCATGTGGATACCAGGGGCCAAGGACATGCTCGTCTACAACCGTTCCGAGCAGCGCACCCAGGCCGAACAGGTACTGCGCGAGGCTGACCTCGTCTGCATGATGGACCATAATGCCACATCGCGCATGAACGAGCTCGGTGCCTTCGTCGACTCGCTCACCGCACCCCGCATCATGATCGACCATCATCCCAACCCCGACACGGGATGCGCCGTCACCATCTCGCGCCCCGGCATGTGTGCAGCCTGTGAGGTGCTCTTCCGCCTCATGTGGCAGATGGGATGGGCCAGCGACATGACCCTCGACGAGGCCATCAGCATCTACACCGGCATGATGACCGACACCGGGGCATTCACCTACAACAGCAACCGACCCGAGGTGTTCGAGATCATAGCCAAACTCATAGCACGAGGCATCGACAAGGACCGCATCTACCGCAACGTATTCTGGACGCAGTCGGCCGACCGCCTGCGTCTCACAGGCTTCCTCCTCTATGTCAACATGCAGATACTCGACGACTACCATGCCTCCATCATCACCTTCAACAACAAGGAGCGCCGACACTTCCAGACCCGCAACGGCGACACCGAGGGTATCGTCAACATGCCCCTACAGGTGGCAGGCATGAAGCTCAGCATCTTCCTGCGACAAGACACCGAGAACCCACAAAACATACGTGTATCGCTACGCAGCGTCGACGACTTCCCCTGCAACGAGATGTCGGCCCGCTACTTCAACGGAGGAGGCCACCTCAACGCAGCCGGAGGACGCCTCACCTGCTCCATGGACCAGGCCGTTGAGATTGCCAAGCGTGCCATCAAGGACTTCGAGGCCCAGCTCAGAGCATAACCGATAATATAATAAGGTATATACACTCAACACCCTGCATTGTAAAGCTATTTCCCTACATGCATACTACGGAGATTCTTCGGATAAACTACGGATTAACTATGGATTGATTACGGAATGCCTATACCGCAATAATGAAAGGATACACGACAAGCCATTGGAGCAGAGCCGCTGTGCGAGGCGATACTTCACCTCGCCCCATTGTTAATTGTTAATCCTTAATTGCTAATTCATTTATTTGTCGTACCTTTGCACACAAATATACTCCCAATATGAAGAAAACCATCTACATACTCTTCGCTGCTCTCCTCGCAGGCATCACACTCGCCTCATGCAACGACGACGAGACCTATGCCGAACAGAAGGAGAAGGAGCGCGACGCCGTCATGGCATTCATCAAGCGACAGCCCATCACCCTCTGCGACAACAATGGCGACACCTTGCTCCACCTCACCGCCATCAATCCCATATCCATCCAGCAGTTTGAGGCACAGGACAGCACCACCGACGTGAGCAAGAACGAATTCGTGTTCTTCAACAACACCGGCGTCTACATGCAGATTGTACGCAAGGGCACAGGCCAGCCACTCAATAGCGGAGAGCGCAAGCGCATACTCTGCCGCTACTGGGAATACAACATCCTCGGCGATAGCCTCCAGACCAGCAACCTCTCTACCTACTGGTCCACCAATCCCGAGATAATCAACGCATCCAACACCGCAGGCACCATATCTGGCACATTCGACACATCCGTCAACGGAGGCGGCCCCATGTACCTCGTCTACAAAGACGTCACTGTGCCCAAGGGATGGCTCGTGCCACTCACCTACGTCAAGATAGGCCGACAGACACAGCCCGACGAAGGCATCGCTAAGGTACGCCTCATCGTGCCCCACTCGTCCGGACACAAATACGCCACACAGGGCGTCTATCCCTGTTTCTACGAGATCACATACCAGGAGATGCGCGACTAACATCTCCACCACATCCCCCAGAGGGCCATTCCAACAACACTTGGAATGGCCCTCTGCGCATACATGTCCAGCCCACAACCTCCTTCAACCGCCCACCACGCCATCTATCAGCCTCCACACCACACCCCCTTATCGTATTCTATACACAATAAAAATTATCCCACATCGCTATCTCGGCAATGCAAAACACGCCAGGCTTTCTAAAGAGAATATGTCTGATTTGTCATTATTTAGCAACACAAGTGTTAATTAACCTTAACACCAAAGAAATAATTATGAGATATGTAGTATGTCTAAAGTGTCATTGATACATTTGTGGATACAGTTTTACTGATACCAGAAAACAGAATTTCTTATCATACAAATATACATCTAAAACCAAAACACACATGAAAAACAGATTACTCCCACTGTTTGCACTTGCACTCGTTTCTGCAGGCGCTAACGCACAGAGTTGGACAGCACCAACCGTAAAGACAGCCGAACTTGAAGCCATCGCAGGCGACTCTGTAATGGTATATAATGTAGAGACCAAGCAGTTCTGGAACCAGGGCAACGCATGGGGCACTCAGCTCTCTGTAGCCGATGATGGTTTACTCTTCAAGTTTGAGTACCACGAGAACGCTGAGGACCTCAGAGCCACCGGTTGGACCATCCTCACTGTAAGTGGAGGCAAGGCTGGCAACTACACCTTCCGTGCTGATGGCAATGGCGCATATGTAGACATGGGCAGCCAGGGACACCAGTATTGGGACATCCAGAAGACCGAACAGGGCTACTACCGCATCCGCACCATTGAAGCAGACGATGTCTACGGACTCGGCAGACGTGCCATCGGCAGCGAGGAGGAAGGCGACTACTACGACCCATACGTAGGTGAGTGGCTCGGCATCCAGATTGGCACCACCGTGGTAGACCCAGGTGCTAATCTCGACAACCCCGAGACCTATGGCGCATTCGACTGGCAGTTCGTCACACCCGAGGACTTCGACGCTTACCAGGCTGCCAAGACCCTCTACGACGTGCTCAACGAGGCTGCTGAACTCGGTGTGGATACCGAAGCAGCAAGTGCAGTATACCAGAATCCCAATGCAACAATCGAGGAGGTTGAGGCTGCCACTGGCGAGCTCCGCAGCGCTATCATGCGTGCCAGTGCAAGCGAGGAGAATCCCTTGGATGTTACCTACATGCTCAAGAACCCCACATTCGAGGGCAGCACAGGTGGCTGGGAAATCGAGATGCCCAACAACCATGCAGGCGGTGGCGGCTATCAGACGGCCAAGTACCAGAACGGCGAGATCGTCATCGAGAAGTTCATCGAGTGCTGGACATGGAACGTGGGTAGCTCAGGCGCTGATTCACAGCTTGGCGACGGACACATCCAGCAGACTATGAAGAACCTGCCTCAGGGTAAGTACAAGCTCACCGTAGACTGTATCTCTGTCAACCAGTACTTCGAGGATGGCAACCCCGTGAAGGGGGTACAGCTCTTTGCTACCGGTGGTGAGGTAGACACCAATCAGAGCATCGCTACCGGAAACGGCAAGCCCGAGCACTTCGAGGTGATATTCTATAGCACTGGTGGCGACGTGACCATGGGTCTGCGTTGTATCAATTCAAACGCAAACTGGATTGCAGCCGACAACTTCACCCTTACCTACTACGGTGAGGTAGAGATTGACCCCTGGAAGATTACTCTCGACAATGCCATCGCAGGCTTCGAGGAGAAGTATCCCGACCTCGATGCAGTACACGCTTATGGCGACACAAAGAAAGCCTTCGAGGAGACTCTCGAAGAGGTACGCGCAGCGGAGGAAGACTACCAGGGCGCATACAACAAGCTCAATGCTGCTGCCGAAGAACTCGCATCCAGCATTGCATTCTACAACAATGCTAAGGGCCAGATTGACTATATCGACAAGCGCCAGAATGAAATCAACGAGCACGGATGGGAAGATCTCGCATCAGAGATTGCCGACATCTACGACGAACTCAACAGCAAGTATGAGGACGAGGTGCTCGTAGCTGAGGACCTCGAGGGTGTACTCGATACCATCAGAGGCATGATTTCTGCTTACGCCAGCGAGCATGTCAAGCCAGGCGACAATGTGACCATCCTCCTCGAGAACGCTGGCTTCGACATCAACTTCAGCGGATGGGACGTAACAGGTTCGTCACCCGTTTGGGGCGCATCTACTGGCCAGGGTGCCAACCATACCAACCCCTACAACGTGCAGGAGCCTACCGGTGGTCTCGCAGAGCGCTACC
Organism: uncultured Prevotellaceae bacterium; assembly: GCA_945788095.1. Taxonomy (GTDB): domain Bacteria; phylum Bacteroidota; class Bacteroidia; order Bacteroidales; family Bacteroidaceae; genus Physcousia. The sequence continues at coordinate 14,247 of CALZKW010000038.1, forward strand.
ACGCCGTATTCTCTATGTCGCAGACCATCAAGAACATGCCCGCAGGTATGTACGAGCTCTCTTGCCAGGCATTCAACCGTAAGGATGGTGAGGGCAATCCCGCAGAGCTTTATGCAATACTGCCCGACGGTACCTCACAGGTAGCTGCAGTACCCGATATCGACGACTACGCCACCGACGAGCGTCTCTACGAGAGCCAGAACGGCGAAGGCAACCCCGAGTGGTGGTCTGACGCTGAGCGCAACGGCAAGTGGGCTCCCAATGGTATGAGCGGTTCGGCATGGCACTTCAACTACAAGAGCGATCCCGAGTCAGAGTACAACGACTACACCGTCAAGTTCCAGATCGTTATGACAGAGACCGGCGACCTCACCATGGGTGTACGCTGCGACAACGACCAGCAGTGGGTTATCTTCGACAACTTCCAGATTGTATACAAGGGCGCCGGCGTAGGTACATTCGATGGTCTCATCGACAAGCTCATCGCTGAGGTCAATACCACCATGGAGCAGGCTGTATCCGGCTATGCAGGCGATGTCCTCGAGGCTGCTGTCAGCGCTATGGAGGCAGGTGAAAATGCCAAGGCCGTAAGCGACGAGGAGGAGTACAAGACTGCTTGTGCTGCTGCCATCGCAGACCTCAACAAGGCTATTGCCGACCTCAAGGAGTCTGCAGCATTGGCTGAGAAGCTCGCCAGCAAGTATGAGATCATCGGCGAATACCTCATCCAGGAGGTAGAGAGCAGCGATGCCAACTTTAGCGTCGTACTCGACGAGGTGGGTGCCCGCATCGAGGCTCAGGACTACGAGAACAATGCCGAGATTGAGGCTCTCTACGTTAAGCTCTGCTCAGGCTGGACTGCATACATCCAGTACGACGAGCTCACCGCTACCGAGGCTGAGCCCGGCGATATCTCAGAGGTTATCTACAACCGCAGCGGTGTTGATCCCATCACAAGCGATGCTTCTGCAGAAGGTTGGGAGGCTGTTGGTAACGTAGGCGTAGACGGACGCTCATTCGAGCAGTTCAACCTCAAGGAGTCTGACTTCCACCAGGACATCTATGGTCTGGCTCCCGGCTACTACCGCGTCAAGGTACAGGGCTTCTACCGTGCTGGTCTCGGCAGCGCTCTCGCCGACAGCATCAAGGCTGGCGTTCCTCACGACATCAACGCTGTGCTCTACGCCAACAATGACTCTACCCTCATGGCCGACATCATGCGCGACATCGAGGCATACAGCGACACTCTCCAGGCTGGTGTAGTCCTCGAAATGGATGAGAAGAAGCTCTACCTCATCGACAGCATGGCACAGTTTGCCGCTGCTCTCGACATCGCTGACGAGAATGGCAACCCCACTCTCTACAACAACTGCCTGCAGTTCAAGGTAGAGGAGGGTCAGGAGAAGACCACCATCGGTATCAAGCGCACCGGTTCGGTAATCAACGACTGGTTGATCTTCTCTAACTGGCAGCTCGAGTACGTGGGCACCACTGAGCCCGCAGAGGATCCCACCACCGCTGTGGAGGGCATCGAGAACAACGCTCCTGTACAGACCACTCGCATCTACAACATCGACGGTCAGCAGATCAGCCGCATGAAGAAGGGTGTCAATATCATCAAGACTACCCTCAGCGATGGTACCGTACGCATCCAGAAGGTACTCGTAAGATAACGAAGATATTTTTTTATGATAAAAAGAAGAAATTGTTCTATGATTAGATGGTAGAATAATTGGTTATGTGTTGAAGGGAGGTGCAAGTGATTGTACCTCCCTATTTTTCGTATATACGCAAGAAACGAAAAGTAAATGATGGTTTAGCGGGGAGAATGGAGAGCCCCCCTCTAACTCCCCCGTGGGGGAGAACTCTAATCACGGCCACAAATAAATGTAAACACCAGGACCGCCATCAGAGACATTTGCCCGGTCAGGGCAATACACCGAACGAAGTGAGGTTAGAACCACGCGAAGCGCTTGGCTTGTCCAAGCCCCCCGCACATACGCAGCGCAGCGGAGGTGTGCGGGATGGAGGAAATCTATTATATCGGTAGTGACCTCGCCGAGTTGCGTGAGCATGTCTTATCCGGGGGCGTTGCCCCCGGTTACTCATCGCTCGCTATGCTCGCTGTACTGGCTTCCAGCCAGAACGATAAAGAAAATTATTCATGTAATTCTTGCCCGTTCTTGTTTAAAAAACCTCCGTTAGTTCCGTTGTTAAACTCATAGCTAAACTCCAATTAGCCCCACAGAACACACACAGTGAGACTATGCTGCTCAACCCCATCATATCCATTCCTCTCCTTTGATATATATGGAACAAGGCATTTGATATATATGAGATGAGGCAACTGATATATATGAGATGAGGCATCTGATATATATGAGATGGGGCATCTGATATATATGAGATGGGGCATTTGATATATATGAGATGAGGCAACTGATATATATGAGATGGGGCAACTGATATATA
>CALZKW010000039.1 GCA_945788095.1 uncultured Prevotellaceae bacterium
CATCCCTCCTCTTGTTTTGTCTCATACTGATAAGTTAAAAGTGTCAACTTATTCAGTACACTACAGCCTTTAACCCCGCACATACGGAGCGAAGCGGAGGATGTACGGGGTTAATATCGCTTCGCTCTGTAGTGCCTTCCAGGCACAACGCTAATACTCCGTCTCGCCCAATACATCGATTTTTAACATCCTACCCTTTGGGGCGTGCTATACTTCTATCCACCCCATATACACACACAAAAGGAGGGCGCTACCTTGGTGGTATTTCAAGGTAGCGCCCTCCTGGTGAAGACGGGTTGTAAAGTGGGTAAGGTAAGAATGGTACATCACGCCTGCTGATACAAGACATACGTCCTTATCACTTCCTTATCACTTCCTTATCACTTCTCTAATACTTCCTAATTACTTCCTGAATTTAAAGAATCCCCTCGATGAGCTCGGTGGGGGTGACGAGGGCCTGCTCGCCGGTGGTCATATTCTTGAGCATGACTTTACCCTCGGCCATCTCGGTCTCGCCGGCTATGGCCACGTAGGGGATGTGCTTGGCGTTGGCATACTGCATCTGCTTCTTCATCTTGGCGGCGTCGGGGTAGATCTCGGCACGGATGCCAGCCTGGCGAGCCTGGTGGAGGATGGGGAGGCAGTAGTCCATCTCGGCGGCACCGAAGGCCACGAAGAGGAGTTGGGTGGCAGTGCTCACGGCCTCGGGATAGAGTTCGAGCTGATTGAGCACATCGTAGATGCGGTCTGCACCAAAGGAGATGCCCACACCGCTGATGCCGGGCATGCCGAAGATGCCGGTGAGATTGTCGTAGCGGCCACCACCGGTGATAGAACCGATCTCGACGTCGAGGGCCTTGACCTCGAAGATGCAGCCCGTGTAGTAGTTGAGGCCACGGGCCAGGGTGAGGTCGAGCTCGATGGGGTTGGCCAGCTGAGGCAGACGGCTGATGACGTACTCCACCTCGTCGACGCCCTTGAGACCTGTCTCGCTCTGGGCCAGCACCTGGCGCATGGTGCGGAGCTTGTCGTCGTTGGTGCCCTCGAGGCAGATGATGGGCTGGAGGGTCTGTATGGCCTCCTCGGAGATGCCGCATCGGCGGAGCTCGTCGTTGACATTGTCGAGACCAATCTTGTCGAGCTTGTCGATGGCCACGGTGATGTCTACTATCTTGTCGGCGGCGCCGATAATCTCAGCGATGCCGGTGAGAATCTTGCGGTTGTTGATTTTGATGCATACGCGTATGCCGAACTTGGTGAATACGGTGTCAACGATCTGCATGAGTTCCACCTCGTTGAGGAGCGAGTCGGAGCCCACCACGTCGGCGTCACACTGGTAGAACTCGCGGTAGCGTCCCTTCTGTGGGCGGTCGGCGCGCCACACGGGCTGTATCTGGTAGCGGCGGAAGGGGAGTGTGAGCTCATCGCGGTGCTGCACGACGTAGCGTGCGAAGGGCACGGTGAGGTCGTAGCGGAGTCCCTTCTCGCAGAGACGGCTGGCGAGTTTGTTGGTAGACTCCGAGTGGAGCTGTTCGTCGGTGACGCCGTGGAGGAAGTCACCGCTGTTGAGTATCTTGAAGAGGAGCTTGTCACCCTCGTCGCCATACTTGCCCATGAGTGTGGAGAGGTTCTCCATAGAGGGCGTCTCTATCTGCTGGAAGCCGTAGAGAGCGTATACGCTGCGTATGGTGTCGAAGATGTAGTTGCGACGAGCCATCTCGATAGGGCCGAAGTCGCGTGTACCTTTGGGTATGCTTGGTTTCTGTGCCATTTTATTTATGCGGTTATAGGTTGTGGGTTTTAGGTTTTAGGGGCGCTGCTCCTTGCGGTTATAGGTTGTGGTGTGGGGAGCGTCGATATCCACGAGTATGTGGTTGTAATATATATTTTGGCGGCAAAGTTACATAAAAAATGGGATATTATGCGCAGAATTTGTCATTTCTCTCTTTTTGGTGTACCTTTGTGGTGCAATGCGAGGTAGGTGGGGATGGTATGTGGATTGCCCCCAGAGACACTCTCAGCCAGCAGTGCATCGTGACGTGAGGGCCATCCTTCGCTAAGTGAATTTTCACTAATACCTCACAACCTATAAAAACCTCATAACCTAAAATAAATGGGACTATTCGACTTTCTAAATAATAATAAGGACAAGCAGGCCGTGAAGAGCCCCGACACGGAGAGCGTGAGCCAGGCTGCCGAACACCTGCTGGAGAATGACCTCGTGATGGCACCCGAGGGCGTGGATCTCAATAATAAAGAGGTGCGCCAGGCCATCAACGACGAGGTGAAGCGCGTGAGACGCAACGACGCCATACTGGCCCCCAACAAACTGGCCCAGATAAAGGATAGCATGCAGTTGGCCCAGACCAAACTTGAGAATATAGAGAGCAACCTCATCAAATGTAGAGACCACCAGGAGTGGTTGCGCCGCTACACCGAGACGCAGGCCGAACTGGAGCACCTGAGGAAACAGCAGTTTGAGATCAACAAGCGCGTGGCTACAGCTACCCGCGAGGAGCAGGAACTGCAGCGCTACGAGTGCTTTGAGACGATACAGGGCGCCTTCCAGCGACTGCAACTGCTGGAGACACGACGCCGTGTGAACAGTGACGCGCAGACGATGCTGACCCGAAGGATAGACGAGGTGCAGAAGCAGTTGGCCGAGGCCGAGAAACTGATGACCCAGTATGGCGACAGTCAGCGCGAGGCCGAGAAACAGATGAGAGGCAGCCACGACGTGCTCAGCGAGGCATACCGCGCCGAGGTGGCCCTGCAGTTGCTCGGACACAGACGCCGCTATGTGGAGAGCCATCTGGCCGACCTGACCAATCAGCAGAGAGCCGTGGACAAGGACCTGAACGAGCGCGAGGCAGCCTATGAGGCCGCCAAGAGAAACCTGCAGGATGCCAAGCACAAGGCCGTGGCCCTGCAGAAGCACAAGGGCATGGTGGAGCAGGGCAACAAGATAATCTACAAACTTGAGACGCTGCGCAACCTGGGCTACGAGTGCGAGAAACTCGACGCCAAGGTGAGAGACAGTGTGGCACGCCACCTGGAGCGCAATGAGCAGATGGGCAAGGTATATAGTAAGTATCGCGACCTGGAGAATAAGATAAACCAGTTGACCGATGAGCTCAACATGCACCGATTCAACAACCATGGCCTGGACAGCTACACCCTGCAGAGCCGCACCATGGGACTGAGGAGCACGCGCCAGATGATGATCAGCGCCCAGTCGCTGTGGAACCGCATCGTGACGGGCTACAACCTGATAGAGGAGAAGACCCAGGAGCAGAACCAGTGCCGACTGGAGATAGAGGGACTGCAGAACACCTGCGAGGCCCTCGAGATGCAGGTGAGAAGTCTGCGACAGACCACCCGCGAGAAGGAGTATAGCTACACCGTGAGCAAGAGCCAGAGCGTGATACAGCTCAGGGCAGACCTCAAGGAGGGCGTGAAATGCAGTGTCTGTGGCGCATCGCATCACCCCTACCACAGCGACACGATGATAGACCAGAACAAGCTCATCAGCGACATTAAGTCAGAGTATGAGCAGCTCTCCAATGATCTGCGCCTCAAGGAGCGACAGCTCAGGGAGGCTGAGGTGGGACTGGCCGCCAAGGTGGCCCACAAGGACTGCCTTTCGGCCACACTCAGTCTGCTGCGCCAGCGCCAGAACGAGGACATCAAGGAGTGGAGCGTATTTGCCAAGCTGGACCCCAGTTTTGAGGACTGTTCGCCCAGCACCTACCTCGAGGCCCGCACCTCGATGCTCCGTCAGTTGGTGGAGAACCTTGGCCGCGACGTGGAGGAGGCACAGAAGAAGCTCGACGACTTCAACTACAACCAACAGCGCATCAACGAACTGAATGAGCAGGTGAGCACTCTTGAGCAGAAGAAGGATGAACTCAACGTGCGCCTCAACGAGTTGAACACGGCCTGCCAGGTGGTGGCCGGACAGGTGGACCGCCAGAAGGAGCAGCAGGAGAAGTTGCGCGACAGATTCACCAGTCTGCGCAAGGAGATAGGCGAGGCCATCACGCTGACCGACTGGGAGCAGAGCCTGCAGAGAGGCTACGAGACGGTCATCATACAGATACAGTCGATGATGAGCGCCGTGGCCGAGAGTGACGCCACGTTGCGCCAGAGTGAGACCAACGAACTGATGGCACAGCAGCTCTACGAGCGTGCCGGCGAGCAGGCCCAGAACATGGCGCTGAGGATACAGTTCCTCAGGGAGTTGCTCGACGACTGCGACAAGAACATGGCCGAGATGCGCCAGACCCTGCACCGACTGCTGCCCGAGACCACCAGCGAGGAGCGCTACGAGAAGGTGTGCACCGATGTGGACACCGCCAAGGCTGCCGCATCGCGCCAGACCACCATCGTGGAGACCCTGCGCCTTGACCTCGAGGGAGCCCGCCAGAGACTGGACGAGGTGGTGGAGCAGAAGCGTCAGTTGGATGCCCTCTACGTGGACGAGCGCTCGGCTGTGGATGAGTGGGTGAAGGAGTTCAACCAGAGCAATCCCCCTGTGCAGTATATCGAACTGGAGCGCGTATTCTCGGAGAATAAGGACTGGAACGAAGACCGCCGCCGTCTGCGCGATCTGCGCACCGAGTCGATGATGGTGGACTTCAAGGTGGAGACGGTGCGCAGCGAACTGGTGCGCCTGCAGGCCGATGGCTACCGCATACCCACCAAGGACGAGAATGTGCAGGAGACCCTGTCCACCCAGATGGGCATGCTCGAGAAGCAGCGCCTCGACACCATGATGCAGATAGCCAACTACCAGTATCTCATGGACAAGCACGCCGAAGCCATCGAGCAGCAGAAGATAGCCGAAGAGGAGGGACTGTCGCTTTGATCTCGCTTCGCTCGAAGTGAAAAGTGAAAAGTTCATCTGCAGACAAGTTGTGCAGTGTCTCGTGTGTTCGCAGGGCGTGCTACCGCATAAACCATAAAATCGGGGTGCGTTCACATTTTTTTACGGAAAAAATGCTTACGATATTATAATAATGCTTACCTTTGCGCAGAGCTAACAAGAACACTGATATTATGACAAAGTATAATCTAACGGAAAAGAAAGAAAAGAAAGCCGTCTACCGGGATATGGTGAGGGCTGAATTGATGGATGAGCTGTATGATAAAATAGTTCATGCTTTTGTCGTACAGAAAAAGTATCGTGACTCTTCGTACACAGCTAAGAAACTGGCCGATGAGATAGGTACCAACACCCGCTACATAAGTGCTGTGGTAGCTGTTAGATTCGGCATGAACTATTCGACCCTGATTAACGACTATCGCATTCGTGAGGCCCTCTTTCTGCTCACCGACAAGCGATACATGGACAAGACAGTCGAGGAGATTGCGCTCATGGTCGGATTTGCCAACAGGCAGAGCTTCTATGCTGCCTTCTATAGGTTTAAGGGCATCACACCACGACAGTTCCGTCTGGAATACTGGGAGAAGCACCGCAAATAGTCACACACGATGAGAGTCTTGTCATTGGCAAGGCTCTTATTTTTGCTCCGCTTGCTTACCCCCGAGGGGTGGGGTGGGGCATACCTTATATATTATATATATGCAATTCACATATACCGACGAGAGATTTGCCGACCTGCAGCTGCTGCGCTACAGAGTGGATGGCTTTGAGGCGCTGGACCTCAGGCAGAAGAAACTGGTGTACTACCTCAGCGAGGCTGCACTGGCCGGGCGCGACATACTGTGGGACCAGAACGGACGCTACAACCTCGAGATACGCCACATGCTCGAGACCGTCTACACACGCTACGAGGGTGACAAGACGTGCCCGGACTACCAGGCCTTTGTGACCTACATCAAGCGTGTGTGGTTTGCCAATGGCATACACCATCACTATGGCTGCAACAAATTCGTACCTGGATTCTCGGAGGCATTCCTCGGGGAGGCACTCCGCAGCATAGGCATGTGGGAGCAGTATGCCCACCTCATGCCCGTGGTCTTCGACCCCGCTGTCATGCCTAAGCGTGTCAACCAGGCCGAGGGCGAGGATCTGCTGCAGACGTCAGCCTGCAACTACTATGGCGAGGACGTGACGCAGGAGGAGGCAGAGCAATACTACAACAGCATGAAGGATCCCAGGGACCCACACCCCGTGATGTATGGCATGAACAGTCGTCTGGAGCATGACGCTGACGGACGACTCGTGGAGCGCACGTGGCGGAGCGGGGGACTCTACGGTGAGAAGATAGACCGCATAATCGGTTGGCTCAACAAGGCACGCGAAGTGGCTGAGAGCGCACAGCAGCAGAAGGTGATCGACCTGCTCGTGGACTTCTACCGCACCGGTGACCTCAAGACCTTTGATGCCTACACCATCGAGTGGGTGAAGGATACGGAGGGCATGGTGGACTTTACTAACGGATTTACCGAGGTATATGGCGACCCTCTGGGGCTGAAGGCCTCGTGGGAGGGTTATGTCAACTTTGTGGACACCGTGGCTACGGAGCGCACCAGGAAACTGAGCGAGGCGGCACAGTGGTTTGAGGACCACTCACCTGTGGCACCCCAATATAAAAAGAAGGCATGCCGCGGCGTCAGTGCCAAGGTCATCAAGGCCGCCATGCTCGGTGGCGACCTCTATCCCGCTAGTGCCATAGGCATCAACCTGCCCAACAGCAACTGGGTGAGAGCCGAGCACGGCAGCAAGAGTGTTACCATAGGCAATCTGACCGAGGCCTATAGCAAGGCGGCACGTGGCAGCGGTATGCGAGAGGAGTTTGTGGCCGATGCCGATACCATCCGTCTACTCGAAGCCTACGACGACGTCTGCGATGACTTGCACACCGACCTCCATGAGTGTCTGGGGCACGGATCGGGTCAGCTCATGCCCGGTGTGGACCCCGATGCCCTCAAGGCCTATGGCAGTACCATCGAGGAGGCCAGAGCCGACCTCTTTGGCCTCTACTACATAGCTGACAAGAAACTTGTGGAGATGGGACTTACCCCCAATGAGGATGCCTACAAAGCACAGTACTACAGCTATATGCTCAATGGCTTGATGACACAGCTGGTGCGCATTGAACCCGGTCACGTCATCGAGGAGTCGCACATGCGCAACCGTGCCCTGATAGCCCGTTGGTGTCTGGAGCGCGCAGAGGGAGCCATGAGGATGGAGCGACGTGAAGGCAAGACCTACGTCGTGATCCAGGATTATGACAAACTGCGCCAGCTGGTGGCCGAACTGCTTGCTGAGGTGCAGCGTATCAAGAGCGAGGGAGACTACGAGGCTGCACGCCACTTGGTGGAGACCTATGCCGTCTGTGTCGATGCGGACCTCCACGAGGAGGTGCTCGGCCGCTACAAGGCCCTCGACCTGGCACCCTACAAGGGATTTATCAACCCCGTCTACACCCCCGTGATGGATGAGAGGGGAGAGATAACAGATATCCGCATAGCCTACGATGAGGCCTACGATGCACAAATGCTAAGATATGGAAGAGATTATTAAGACAATCAAGAAGGAATTTCGCGCCAATATGAATGGCGTGGCCTCGCAGTATATGCGAGAGCGTGGCCTGGGTTACCACATCAACTTCGGTATCGAACTGCCCCGACTGCGCACCATCGCCAGCGAGTATGCCCCCAACCTGCAACTCGCTATGCACCTGTGGCAGGAGAATGTGAGGGAGAGCAAGATAGTGGCAGCCATGCTTGTGCCCATCGAGGAGTATGACAGGAGTCTGGCTGACCTCTGGGTGGAGCAGATACCCAACCCCGAGATAGCACAGACGACCGTACACAACCTCCTGGCCCTACTGCCTTATGCCAGCGATATTGCCTTCGAGTGGATAGCCTCAGAGCGCGAGATGAAGCAGCTCTGCGGCATGCTTATCATGGCCCGCCTGCTGATGCAGGGAGGCGAACTCAATCCTCGTGCCGAGCAGGAATACCTTGACCAGTGTGAAGCAGTGGTCAGAGCCTGTATGGATAAGCTCAAGGACAAGCGCAAGGACGACGTTATCACCCAGCCCCTGCTCAAGGCTACGGTCAATGCCCTGGGCTACTATGGTGACCTCGGAGAAGAGCAAACACGCAAGGTGGAGCGTATTTTGGCCTTGTTGGCTGAATGAAAGCGTGAAAAGAAGGCTGAAAATGAGCCGAGAAATGTAATTTTTGGGCACATTTGTTGGCCTTGAAAGGTTTTTTTTGTACCTTTGCAACCCAAATGGATAGATTGTGTGCATACGAAATCGATTTCAAGGGGCTTGGCTCTGGCAAGGAGACACGCCACTATGTTGTTGGTGACGACTTTTTTGCCGCAGTCGAGGGCAAGGAAGTGAAGCAGGGACGCGTCGAGGTAGACCTCGAGATACGCCCCACGGCTGCTACCTTCGAACTCACATTCCAGATGAAGGGCTACGTCACTGTGGAGTGCGACCGATGTCTGGGCGATATGCAACTGCCCATCGATGCCGAAGCGAAACTTAGAGTGAAGCTCGGCGACGAGAACGACGATGATGGCGAGACCATCACCGTGGCAGAGGAGGAAGGCACGCTCAATCTGGCCTGGAACCTCTATGAGCTCATCGCCCTGGAGATACCCATACGCCACGTCCATCCCGACGGCGAATGCTATGACGGTATGTTTGACAAGGCAGACGAAGACGAAGTCACCGCCGAGGAGCAACCAACCGACCCCAGATGGGATGCCCTCAAAGCAATACTCGAAAATAATAACAATTAAAAAATAGAAACAAAAAATGGCACATCCTAAAAGAAGACAGTCCAAGACAAGGACTCTGAAGAGAAGAACTCACGATAAGGCAGTAGCTCCTACATTGGCAGTTTGCCCCAACTGCGGTGAGTATTACATCTACCACACAGTATGCCCCGCTTGCGGTTACTACCGTGGTAAGGTAGCTATCGAGAAGGAGGCTTAATCCTTATTGAATAGTCTAATAAGCCAGAGAGCCTCTTGACTCTCCGGCTCTTTTTTTATTTGCCAAACACAGCGCAAGATATAACAGACGGAATAAAACTGACACTTAACCCCAAAAAGTGATAAAATAAATTCAGATAATACCTATGCAAAAGATAAATGCAGTGATAACTGGCGTGGGTGGATTCGTACCCACATACATCCTCGACAACGAGGAGATGTCGCAGATCGTAGACACCAGCGATGAGTGGATCATGGAGCGCATTGGCGTAAAGACACGCCACATACTCAAGCCCGAGGAGGGTGTCGGCACATCATACATGATGACCAAGGCCGTAGAGCAGCTGCTCCAGAAGACACAGGTAGACCCCGACACCGTGGAGTGCCTCATCGTGGCTACCACCACTCCCGATTATCACTTCCCCTCTACCGCATCGGTGGTGATTGGTAATGTGGGCCTCAAGAACGCGTGGGGCTTTGACATGGAGGCTGCCTGTGCCGGTTTCCTCTATGCACTCGAGTTGGGTGCCAACCTTATCCGCTCAGGACGCTACAAGCGCATCATCCTCTGCGGTGGCGACCAGATGTCGAGCATGACCAACTATCAGGACCGCAATACTTGTCCTATCTTTGGTGATGGTGCAGCTTGCGTGATGATGGAGGCTACCGAGGAGGAGATTGGTCTCATCGATGGCGTATACCACGTGGACGGAAAGGGCTACCAGAACCTTCACATGGCTGCTGGTGGTAGTGCCAAGATGCCCAGCCACGAGACCGTGGATGCACGCGAGCACTTCGTTTACCAGGAGGGTCGCACCGTGTACAAGCACGCTGTGCTTGATATGAGTTCTGCCGTCAAGGATATCTGCAACCGCAACGACTTGACCAAGGAGAACATCAACTGGGTATGCCCCCACCAGGCCAACATCAACATCGAGCTCTCGGTGGCTGGCCGTATCGGCATCGACGAGGAGCACGTGATGGTCAACGTGGACCACATGGCCAACACCTCTGGTGGTACACTGCCCCTCGCACTCTGGGAGTACGAGCCCCAGCTCAAGAAGGGCGACAAGATTGTCTTCACCGCCTTCGGTGCAGGTTTCACTTGGGGAGCCAGCTACCTCGTGTGGGGCTACGATGGTGCTGCTGAGGCAGCCAAGAGTCCCGCTGAGTTCTACCAGGAGGGTAAGATCTCGCGCGAGGAGTGGTACGCTAAGCGCGGCAGAAAGTAAGCACACACCCTCACATACACAGGGCGGCCTGGGGTGTTCACCCCGTGGTCGGGCCCTGGCCCACGTGAGAGAGAGGAAGGAACCGTTAATCCCCAATCCTATTCATACACAGACTATGCACAAGGCAGGATTTGTAAACATAGTGGGTAACCCCAATGTGGGCAAGAGCACACTGATGAACTTGCTCGTAGGTGAGCGTATCTCGATAGCCACATTCAAGGCACAGACCACACGCCACCGCATCATGGGTATACTCAACACCGACGACATGCAGATATGCTTCAGCGACACCCCCGGTGTGCTCAAGCCCAACTACAAGTTGCAGGAGTCAATGCTGCAGTTTAGCGAGAGCGCGCTTCAGGATGCCGATGTGCTGCTCTATGTGACCGATATGGTGGAGACACCCGACAAGAACGAGGAATTCCTCTCAAAGGTGCAGCGTATGCAGGTGCCCGTCATCCTGCTCATCAACAAGATAGACATCAGCAACCAGGAGGCATTGGTCAAGAAGGTGGACGAGTGGCATCAGGCACTCCCCAAGGCCGAGATTATCCCCATCAGTGCCCTCTGTAAGTTTAATGTCGACACTGTGCTCAACCGCATCAAGGAACTGCTGCCCGAATCGCCAGCCTATTTCGACAAGGACCAATGGACTGACAAGCCCGCGCGATTCTTCGTTACAGAAATCATGCGCGAGAAGATACTGCTCTATTACGACAAAGAGATACCCTATAGTGTAGAGGTAGTGGTGGAGTCGTTCAAGGAGCAGGAGAAGAATATCCATATCAACTGCGTTATCTATGTGGAGCGCGACAGCCAAAAGGGCATCATCATCGGCCACAAGGGCGTGGCCCTCAAGAAGGTGTCGAGCGAGGCTCGCAAGAGTCTGGAGAAATTCTTCGGCAAGAGCATCTACCTCGAGGTCTTTGTCAAGGTCGACAAGGACTGGCGCAACAGCGACCGTGCCCTCAAGGCCTACGGATACAACTTTGATTAAGGAGGTTGTAGGTAGTAGGTCGTTTCGCTTTTGAGGTTTTAGGATTAACAACGGAACAAGCAGAAAAAACATTTCCGTTCTTTCCGTTGTTAAAAAACTACCACCTAAAACCTAAACCCTAAAACCTAAAACAGATATGGCAAACATAGTAGCTATTGTAGGTCGCCCCAATGTGGGTAAGTCTACGCTTTTCAATCGCCTTACCAAGACTCGTCATGCTATTGTGAGCGACGAGGCTGGTACCACGCGCGACCGTCAGTACGGCAAGTGCGAATGGACAGGACAGGAGTTTTCTGTAATCGATACCGGAGGATGGGTAGTCAATAGCGACGACATCTTCGAGGAGGAGATACGCAAGCAGGTGACCCTCGCTACGGATGAGGCTGACGTCATCCTCTTTCTGGTAGACGTCAATAATGGTGTGACCGACCTCGACGAGGCCGTAGCCAACATCCTGAGACGCACCAAGAAGCCCGTCATCCTCGTGACCAATAAGACAGACAACACCGACCAGCAGTACCTCTCGGCAGAGTTCTATAAACTCGGTCTTGGCGATCCCTACTGCATCTCTGCAGCTACGGGAAGCGGCACAGGCGATCTGCTCGATGTGGTCATCTCTAAGTTCCCCAAGAAGCAGGAGGAAGTGGTGGAGGACGATATCCCCCGCTTTGCTGTGGTAGGCCGCCCCAATGCCGGCAAGAGCAGTCTCATCAATGCCTTCATCGGTGAGGACCGCCACATCGTAACCGACATCGCCGGTACTACCCGTGATAGCATCTACACCCGTTACGACAAGTTCGGCTTCGACTTCTACCTCGTCGACACCGCAGGTATCCGCCGCAAGAATAAGGTGACCGAGGACCTCGAGTTCTACAGCGTGATGCGTAGTATCCGCGCCATCGAGAACAGCGACGTCTGCATCCTCATGATCGATGCCACCCGTGGTATCGAGAGCCAGGACCTCAATATCTTCCAGGTCATCCAGCGCAACCAGAAGAGCCTTGTGGTGGTGGTCAACAAGTGGGACCTCGTGGAGAACAAGAGTCAGAAGGTCATCGACGAGTACGAGAATGCTATCCGCAACCGTCTCGCTCCGTTTGACGACTTCCCCATCATATTCAGTTCGGCACTCACCAAGCAGCGCATCTTCCGTGTGCTCGAGACTGCCAAGGATGTCTATGAGAACCGTCGTCGCCGCGTCACCACAGCCAAGCTCAACGAGGAGATGCTGCCCCTCATCGAGGCCTACCCACCACCCTCAATCAAGGGTAAGTATATCAAGATCAAGTACTGCATGCAGATACCCGACGTACCCGTACCCTCATTCGTATTCTACGCCAACCTGCCTCAGTACGTCAAGGAGCCATACCGCCGCTTCCTTGAGAACAAGATACGTGAGCGCTGGGACTTTACCGGCACGCCCATCAATATTTACATCCGTCAGAAGTAGTATTCCCGTGAGGAAGTCAGTATTTATAATGTGGTTCTCGGCCCTGGTCATGGCATCGTGTGGCGGCGACAAGTCGACTGCTGCCGATGAGGCACGTGCCGCTGCCGAGTGCTACTACTCCTACCTCATCGAGGAGCACTATGACCAGTACGTCAATGCGATCCACGACAGCCACAACATGAGCGAGGCATACCGCTCGGAGATGGCCGACCTCATGGCACAGTACGTCTACGGCGAGAAGAAGCGCCGCAACGGCCTTAAGAGTGTCAAGGCCCTCGATGCCACGGTAGACGACCGTTTGGCCGAGGTCAAACTCCAGATTACCTATGGCGACAAGAGCCAGGAGGTTATATCTGTGCCCCTGGTCAATGTAGCGGGTGTGTGGCGCATCAGATGACACAGTCCCCACGAATAAAGATATAGAAAACGAAAAAGTATACTCACTATGAGTGCTTTTTCGTTTTTTTGTTTTACCTTTGTCACAAATCAGTATTCATCATTAATAATGCATGCACACATGAAAAAATCTATGCATCTCTTACTCGTGCTTGCGTCATTGCTCGTGCCCTCTTTGGCACAGGCTCTGACCTCGCCCAAGTACAACCAGGAAGTCTACTATCTGGTTAAGTTCAACAACTCACAGCTTTACCTTACTGCTGGCAACACCGGTGCCAACCTGACCACTCAGCAGGGCACACTCACCAATGCTTCCGACAAGCAGTTGTGGAAGTTTGTGGGCACCTCGACCAAGTTCCAGCTGGTCAACAAGGCCGGTCAGTATGCCCAGTACAGCACCACAGCATCTCGCATTCAGGCTGCCGACGCCCAGGACGAGAGTGGCTGGACCCTCAACAACAAGACCACTACCTGGGAGCTCAAGTGGAAGGGTACCACAGACTCTAAGGCCTACATGAACCAGTTTGGCGGAACAGGCGTGGGCACCACCCTCGGTCTCTGGAATAGTGGCGACCAGAACAATCAGTTTATCCTCATCGATCCCACCGATCCCTCTACAGCCTATGCCGACTTCATGGTAGAGGGCGCATCGTCCTTCTCGCCCGAGCATCCCATGACGCTCTGGTATGACGAGCCCGCCACCACCACCGGTGTGGCCAACCAGTGGATGGAGTACTCACTCCCCATCGGTAATGGCGAACTTGGTGGTAGCCTCTTCGGCGGTCTGCGCAAGGATGAGATACAGTTCAATGAGAAGACCCTCTGGATGGGTGGTCCCAACGACCTTGGCAGCTACGGCACCTACCGCAACTTCGGTTCGGTATTCGTGGAGGACAAGAGCGGCGTCATTGGCTACGATGCTTCGACCTGCGCCAAGGACTACTACCGTTGCCTCGACATCCAGAATGGTGTGGGCCGCGTACACTATACCAACGCTGATGCCTCCACCACCTACGACCGCACCTATTTCGTGAGCAATCCCGACAGTGCCATTGTGGTGCGCTACAAGGCCACCGGTAAGGACAAGCTCCATCTGCTCATCAGCATGGAGCCCGGCGAGCAGCTCTTCATCGACCAGAACGTGGTGCCCGTGGCCAAGTACTACAACAGTTCGACACTCGGTCTCTTCGCCCAGTTCTCTGGTAAGCTCACCACCGTCAATTTCTTCGCACGCATGAAGGTGGTACCCGTAGGCGAGAATGCCGTCTACGACAAGACTGACAGCGGCATCGAGGTGAGCAATGCCGACGAGGTGGTGCTCTATCTCTCTGCACGCACCAACTTCGACTCTGACTCGCCCACACGTGTCATCACCGATCCCAACTTCAACCTCTCACGTCATGCCATCGGTCTCCTCAAGCGTCTCGAGCAGAAGGGCTACGACCAGATTTATGCTGACCACGTGGAGGACTTCCTCGGTATGACAGGCCGCGTGGACCTCAACCTCGAGGCTGCCAGCACCCGCACCACCAAGGACCTCATCAACTACTACAACACGCTCACCAACCTCAACAATCCTGAGGCCCGCTTCCTCGAGCAGCTCTACTTCAACTACGGACGCTATCTCGAAATCTCCTCTTCACGCGGTATGGACGTGCCCAACAACCTCCAGGGTATCTGGAACAACAAGGCACAGGCTCCCTGGAACTCGGATATCCACACCAATATCAACATCCAGATGAACTACTGGCCCGCAGAGCCCACCAACCTCTCGGAGTGCCACCTCCCCTTCCTCAACTACATCATCCGCAATGCCCAGGACAACAACTGGCAGCGCGTGGCCAAGCAGTATGCCGGCGTGCAGCACGGATGGACCGTCTTCACCGAGTCCAACATCTTCGGTGGTATGAGCACATGGGGTAACAACTACTATGTGGCCAACGCCTGGTATTGCTCTCACCTCTGGCAGCACTTCCGCTACACCCGCGACGAGGCCTTCCTGGCCAAGGCATTCCCCGTGATGTGGAGCTGCGCACAGTTCTGGATGGAGCGTATGATCGAGGACAAGGGCTACGACTCGAAGACCAACAACAGTGGCTACCGTGGCACCGCCTACAAGTTTGAGCCCGATGGCACCTTCGTAGCCCCCAACGAGTATAGCGCCGAGCAGAATGCCCATGCCTCAGAGGACGGCACTGCCCACGCACAGCAGCTCATCTACGACCTCCTCACCAGCGTTAAGGCTGCCACCGAGGTGCTCTCACCCGCAGTCACCGGTCTCACCGATGAGGATATGGCTCAGCTCAACCTCTACCTCGAGAAGACTGACCGCGGTCTGCACACCGAGACCTACACCGCCAACAGTGCCCTCAATGGTGGATGGACCAATCCCCGCAACGGTATCAACAAGGGCGACATCATCCTCCGCGAGTGGAAGTACAGCCCTTACGACGTCAGCGACGATCCCAGCCATCGCCACATGAGCCACCTTATGGCGCTCTATCCCCTCACTCAGATCGATCCCTCGAGCGAGTATTTCCAGCCCGCTGTCAATAGCCTCAACCTCCGCGGCGACGTGGCCACGGGTTGGAGTATGGGTTGGAAGGTCAATCTCTGGGCCCGCGCTCAGGACGGCAACCACGCTCACACCATCCTCAAGAATGCCCTCAAGCACTCCACCGACTATGGCACCAACCAGTATGCAGGTGGTGTGTACTACAATCTCTATGATGCTCACGCACCCTTCCAGATCGATGGTAACTTCGGTTGCTGCGCTGGTATCGCCGAGATGCTCCTTCAGAGCCAGACCGACACCCTGCAGCTCCTCCCCGCTCTGCCCTCTACATGGCCCAACGGTCACATCAATGGTCTGAAGGCTGTGGGCAACTTCGAGGTCAACCAGGCCTGGGAGGCTGGCAAGCTCACCACTGCCACCATCAAGAGCGTCAGCGGATTGGCTTGCCCCGTGAAGTATCCCGGCATTGCTGACCGCAAGGTGACCGACGAGACCGGCAGCGAGGTGCCCTACCGCGTGGTAGATGCCAACACCATCGTCATCGAGTCTACCCAGGTGGGTGCCACCTACAACATCGACATGAGCCAGGCCACCGCCATCAAGGACGTCAAGAAGCAGCTCAAGCGCCTGGGTTTTACCGTAGCTCGAAGCGGTAATACCATCACTGTTTCGGGCGACGACTTCCAGAAGGTAGAGGTCTACGATGCCAAGGGTGCCCTCCTGGCTCAGAGCCACACCCCCTCCGTATCAGCCAAGGGCCGCATGCTCATGGTCAAGGTGACCGACAAGCATGGCATGCAGGAGATACATAAGGTAAGATAAGGCAGAGGACTTACGGATAATATACGCAACGAAAAAGACCCGGGTTTCACCATACGTGAGACCCGGGTCTTTTGCTTGCTTAGACCCGGGTCTCAAGGCGCTCAGACCCGGGTCTTTTTTGGCTAACACCTACCCCATTTTGAAATTGTGGATTATGAGGGAGCACGCCCCTCCGGGGCATGAAGTAAAAAAGGGAGTAAAAGGGAAGTTATAAGGGAGTTATAGGGACGAGTGTCTTGCAGCGGATTACTGGTAAGTGTAAATTATGGTTTATGGGGAAGATTGAG
>CALZKW010000040.1 GCA_945788095.1 uncultured Prevotellaceae bacterium
CGATACAATCGCCTGGAAGGCGATATTTCTATAACCGGGGGTGCCGAACGTAGTATTTCACACCCGAAATGCATATTTGCAACTTTGCTTGGGAGTATTTTGCATCGAAAACACGTCCTTGATCGCGATCAAGACAACATTTTGCATCGAAAACACATCCTTGATCGCGATCAAGATAACATTTTGCATCGAAAACACGTCATTGATCGCGATCATGACAACATTTTACATCGAAAACACATCCTTGATCGCGATCAAGACAACATTTTGCATTGAAAATACGTCCTTGATCGCGATCAAGACAATATTTTGCATCGAAAACACGTCCTTGATCGCGATCAAGACAACATTTTGCATCGAAAACACATCCTTGATCGCGATCAAGATAACATTTTGCATTGAAAACACATTCTTGATCGCGATCAAGACAACATTTTACATCGAAAAGACATCCTTGATCGCGATCAAGACAACATTTTATATCAAAAACACGTCCTTGATCGCGATCAAGAAGATGTTTTCAATGTGAAATATCCTATTGATTGTAAATATGTAGTACGATAGAACCGGAAATGGCTCACCTGATATTTCCGGGTGACAAACAGAAGTGTAGCTTTCAGAGTGAAAAGTGAAAAGTTCTTTTGCAGGCAAGTTGCGAAGTGTCTCTTCGTCGCCGAGCTTGCTACCGCACGGGGTGAAAATTGTGTGATTTACATAACGACCACCAGTAGAGGTTCTCCCCCTCGGGGAGTTAGAGGTGGACTCTCCAATCTTCCCCAAAAAACTGGCGGGTGAACCGAGATTACCTCACGCAAAACGCCCACCAAGACTATTTGCTTTGTCTTGGTGGGCGTTGATGTATGCCCTTATCACAGGGGGGGGTAGGGGATTATTACACCACCTTGAGGTGTACCTCCATGATGGCCTTATACATCTTGCCGTCGGTGTGGGTGTAGACGATGGCCTGGCGCACCTTGTAGGTCTTGCCCTTGGTCAGCACACCGGGCTTCTGACCCACGTTGCACTTGTAGGTGGCGGGCATGAAGTTGGCGTAGATGGCCGACGAACCGCCCCATTCGCACACGGCACCGGTGGTGGTGAACCAATGTCCGTAGATGCTGGCCGAAGAATCGGTGGTGGTCGTGGTGTAGCGCAAGGTGCCTGCACCGCTCATGCCGGCAAAACGGATATCACCCTTGGTCGACGTGGTGTCGTTGGCCTTCACGGTCTTGAGCTGAGCCGTGGAGAGGCCGAGGGCTTCGCTAATGGCGTTCATGTCATACTGCACAGTGGTGTAGCTGTAGGCCGAACTACTGTAGGCCAGTGTGGCATCGACGACCACGGTGGTGTCGTGACGAGCATAGTCGTCGGGGAACTCGTCGTAGGTGCGATTGACGCCCTTGGGCGAACTGCCCTTTATCTTGACGGCGTATGGCCATTGCTCACCATTGCCCGAGAAGGAAGCAGGATCGACACCACGCGTCCAGGCATGCGACCAATACTCCTTGGGGGCGCCCATGACCACGAGCCAGAGCTTGGAGCAGCCTTCTGGGATGGTCATGCTCACCGTGCCATCCTTCTGTCGGCCCACCTCAGAGTAGTGGCGCGAGCCGTCCTCACAGTAGGCCACTAAGCCGTAGCGCCAGCCCGCATACTGTGTGCGCACCTTGGCATAACCATCGCTGCCGGCCAGGCCACGGAAGTTGACCACCACCTCCGTGCCGGCCTGAGGCACATTGAGCGGATTGGCATTGTAACCATAGTTCTGGGGGCAATAGTTGGGGTCTACTACCCAATAGTCGCGGTCGTCACCAAGATATTTCGTGCGGAATTCGGCCGAGGGCTCCATCAGTCGCTGGGGCTCCAGACCTATCTTGACCTGACTGTTGGCATCCACATTATCAAGGTCGATGGAGGTCAGATGCGCAAAGGCCTCATACATCTCGTCGGCATAGCCGGCAGCATCGAGCCCGAAGATGCGCATATAGGCCTGCGAGGGGTCCTCCTTGATGCTGGCCTTGGCCTCGCGCCAGATGCGGGCCACAGTGGTTGGTCCGTGCTTTTGGCACCAGTAGTCCTGATAGAAACAATTGTTGTAGCGGATGTCCTCGTGGTGTATGTTGAGGTGATGCAGGCGTAGGAAACCCTCGTAGTACTCACCGTCGGTATACTGCATGGCGGGGTATACCTTGTAGGCCTGCCAGTTGGCGCAGTCCTCCCACCACTCGTTGTCGGCACCCTCGCCCAGACCATAGTTGAGGCCGTTAGCGCCGTTTGAGTCTACCCCCACCAGGTACTGGAAGGTGTGACCTATCTCGTGGGCCAGCGTATGTCCGCTGCGTGCCGAGGCAGCACGCGTGGTGCAGTGGAAGACGCCCACCTTCTGGCTGTGTTCGCTGCGGGTCGTGCCCATATAGGTGTAGTACTTGCCATCCGTGCCGCTGCCGTCAGCGCGCCAGTCACTGCCGTCCCACGACTGCTTCACGATATACATCTCTATCTTCACACGGTCGGTCGACGAGGCTCCGGGCTGGAGGAATCCGAGTTGCTCCACATACACTTGCCATATTTTCTCAGCATCGCGCAGCATCTGGGGCACATTGACCGTGTAACCGCCATAGGTGATGTTGCCGCTCGTGGTCATCGTCATGCCCTTCTCCCAGAAGATGGCGAAATGCTCTGACTCGCGCGAACGCTTGAAGCAGAACTGCGACGATTCGTTCGTAAAGTCACAACTGCCGTAGGCGGATGAATGCACGAGGTAGCGCTCGGGCGTGCCGAAGCGAAAGACACCCTCCTGCTTGGGATAAGCCTTGCTGGTGCCTGTGGCCGTGCCCGTCAATGTGTTGGTCTTCCATCGCTTCATGTAGTTCTTGCCAAAAGTGATGGAGTCGTAGCCCACAAGCGATACCACATCATTGGCTACAAATCGGTTGGTGTATTGATACCATATCGTGTCGGCGCTCTGCGCCTGTGCAGCCACAATCTGGAGCGATGCCGCTGCAGCGAGTAATAGCTTCTTCATTGTCGTTTCCTCCTACTTGCTTACCTTGAATGTCGACTTGCCCACAGCCACCACGTAGATGCCCTTGGGCAGGGCGTTGAGGTTGATTCTCACACTGTGGCCATCGCGGCTTACGGCGGCATCCACGTGCTTGCCATCGGTCGTATAGACACCCACGGGGGCATCAACTGGGGCCGTGGTGGTGAGCCATCCGCCCCGGAATGAGGCCTGCGACGCGGGCATGCTCGCTATGGCGTTGGGGTCATCATCGTCCGAGATGTAGAAGTGCTTGATGCCGCTGATGGCATACTCATCGGCATTGACCACGATGGAGCCCTCGCCATCCCATGTCATCACAGGCGACTTCTCGCCCTCGAGGTAGTAGTAGACCAGCGTGCCGTCCTTGAGCGTCAGCACAAGGCTCTTGGCCTGGAGCCCCGTCAGCATGCTGCTGAGGAGCAAGAGAGATAACAGTCTTTTCATATATGCGTATTTGGTTAGAGTAAGATGCATAAATCGGCGTTACTTCATCACCTTCTTACCGCCCTTAATCACAATGCCTCGCTGGCCGAGCATTGCGGGGCGTCCCTGGAGGTCGTAGGCTGTAGCAGGAGAGACCTGGTCGATGCTGACGGCGTCGATAGCATCTGTCAGACTGCTTACCTCCTCGGCCGAGAGGACATAGTTGTAGATGCGGAGGTCTGAGAGGTAACCCTTGAACATCGGATCGGCCGTAAACTGGCTTCGGCCCACATAGTTGAGCACAGGGCGGATGTCGCTGGGGCGGATATCCATCGCGGTGTTCTCGGCCTTCAGTGTGCCGTCCACATAGAGGCGACCACCATTCTCGCCCACGGTCACCACCACGTGGTGCCACTTGCTGGTGGTGAGTGTCGTGGTGGTCATCGTCTGTTCGTCGCCGCCATTCTTGATGGCAAAGCGAAGACCGCTACCGCAGTTGGTGGTGAGGAACATATACTGCTCGGTGCCGTTGCCGAAGTCGAAGATGCGCTGCCACTGTGCGCCACCCGTGTGGTTGACCCACAGCGAGATGGTGATGGCATCGTGGTTGGCCACGGTGTAGGGCAACTGCATATACTGGCTTGTGCCGTTCATCTGCAGGGCGGTGCGGTCTCCCTTGGCAGCAAATGCAGCCTCATCGAGCAGTGCAGCATGGTTGGCATTGGGGGTGGCATCACAGAGATTTGCCTCGAGGGGCAGACGCACGAGGAGCGCATCCTGATGGGGTAGGGTAGCAGTTACGGCAGAGGTAGCCTCACCGCGGTTCAGGCTCTTGTCCTCAGCGTATACCTTATAATAGTATGTATGGCCCTGCTCCGCCTCATTGTCTACAAAGGCTGTGGCGGTCAACTGGTTGGCTATCGTGTAGTACACGTCGGGGGCATCGTCTGAGGCGCGCAGGATGGTATACGACATGATGTCGCGGTCCTCGGGTGCCTCCCATTTGAGGCTTACGCTGGCTGTCTGCACCTCGGCCTCGAGCGATGCAGGAGCGGCAGGTGCCACCTTGTCGGGTGTCACATTGGTGGCTATGAAGCGCCACTGCTGGTGTGCCCCGCCCTTGAAGTCGCCCATCTGCACGTTGGCCGAAATGCCCGTGCTGGCATTGGCCACCTCAAGGCATTTGTTGGAATAGCGGCTGCGGATATAGAAGGCTCCCTGGCCGGCATACTGTAGATAATACTGCTCCAGACGATTGCCGCCACCGGGATAGACACCCACGTTGGCTCCGTCGTTGTAGTTCCAGTTCAGGATGTCCATGTAGAGGTCCTTGTCCGTATTGAGCTTGAAGGTGTAGTAACTGAAGTCACCCGTCTCCTGCAGCGGTGTCACCACCCACTGCATCGACTTGAGCGTGCTGCTCTTCTTCTGGGTCAGACTCGTCCATCCTGTGCCGGGTGCACTGCTGAAGCCTGCCACATAACCCGAGTTGACGTTGAGCAACTTATAGGTGCCTGCTCCGATGTGGGGCATCACGTCGTCGCCGGCCTGCACATCGATACACACCTCGGCTCCGCTCTGGCCCACCTGATAGTCCGTACCTCCGGGCAGATGCATCAGGAAGTCGCGACCACGCACACCGTTATACCACACGGGCTTGTCGAGGGCCACAAACTGATAGTCGGTGGTATACGACTGACGCTCGCTCATGCCTCCAAAGGCTTGCACACCACCATCAGGCTGACGGTACACAGAGGCCGCTGTCCAGTTGTTGCGATGCTCGGCGTAGGCCAGACGCTCACCGGGGTTGGCATGGTGGGTAGCCTTCATAAACTGGCTGCGGGCATACTCGCACGTGCCCCACCAGATGCCGGTCTGCAATCCGTACTCCACGCCCACCATAGCCTCCATCACGTTGTGGAGCTCATCGGCCGTGGCATGCTGACCAGCCTGACGCACCTGGGTGAAGAAGTCGGCATAATTGTCAAAACTACCCGCCAACTGATGGGTATTGCCCTCCTGGAGCACATCCTTGAGGTAGGACCACCACTCCAGCGCTTTGTCATCGTTGAGCGTATTGCCGCCACACATGCGCACACCGTCATATTTATTGCCGTAGTCGTTGCGCAGACTGTTGATGATGGCCTTGAAGTCTGCCTTGCGTGTCGAGTTGCTGTATCCCTGGTCCCACCCGAAGTCGGGCTCGTTGTAGGGGCTTATGCTCACCAGGTTGGTCAGACCGCGACTCTTGTAGTAGTCGTAGGCCATATCGATAAGTTTAGCCCAACGCTGCCCGCGACCCGTACTGCCTATGCTGCCCTGGTTGTACCAGCTATCCACCGATTTGTGGTCGTCGTTGAGGTTGTAGGCCACATTGCGACTGAGCCATCTCAGCGTGATGTCGGCGCGCTCCTTGAGGTCGGCCTTCTGATCCTCGCTCCATGTGCCTTCGTCCACCTTGCTCGTGGGCTGGAATGACAGGCGCACAATGTCGATCAGCTCCTTGCCAGCATACAGCACACCGGTGCGCACATTATCCTCGCTGAGCCACGCCAGGTCGAGTCCCCACTGCAAGGGGGTAGGCGTGCCCTCATCAGTATAGCGATAGGGTATGGTGACATCACTCTTGGACTGTGGTTTAAGATACGAAGCGCAACTCACGCTCTGGGCCGTAGCACCCGTGCTGGCCATGAGCAGGGAGAGGGAGAGTAGTGTATTTTTCATCTCTTGTGTTAGTATTTGTGGTAAAACGAAAAAACGCTCAGGAAAAGTTACCTAATCCTAAGCGTTCTCCGGAGGTGCCTGGCGGATTCGAACCGCCGTAGACGGTTTTGCAGACCGTTGACTAAGCCACTCATCCAAGGCACCATTGCTTGTTTGCGATTGCAAAGGTACAACATTTTCCTTTCCCTCCAAACATTTCGTACAAAAAATATGCAAGATAATCGCCAAAAAGTGTGATTTCACCCCTAAACGATGCTCTACACCTTATATTATTTATTGCATGCACAGACTAAAGCCCCATCTCGTATCTCCACAACATATATATCCCGTAAGCACAGACTATGGGTCTAAATCGCGGAGCCTATCCCCACCCTGTAGAACACGAATCGGGGCAAATAATTGCACGTATCATCGATTATTCGTAACTTTGCATCGACAAATACCAAACAATATGGACAAGAAAGCAGCATTAGTCGTATTCAGTGGTGGTCAGGACAGCACCACCTGCCTCTACTGGGCCCTTCGCCACTTCGACCGCGTGGTGGCTCTCACCTTCTACTACGGACAGAAGCACGCACTCGAGGTCGAGATAGCTGAGCAGATAGCTCGCCAGGCTGGGGTGGAGTGGACCAAAATGGACGTCAGCTTCATCAGCAGTCTGAGCACAGGATGCTCGCTCACCGACACCTCGCTCACCATCGAGGAGGAGAAGCCCGCCGATGCCCTCCCATCCACCTTCGTGCCTGGCCGCAACCTCTTCTTCCTGAGCATCGCTGCCGTCAGAGCTCGCGAGATGGGCATACAGCACATCGTCACCGGCGTCTCACAGACCGACTTCTCCGGCTATCCCGACTGTCGCGACAACTTCATCAAGAGCCTCAACGTGACCGTCAACCTGGCCATGGATGAGCAGTTCGTCATCCACACTCCCCTCATGTGGATCGACAAGGCCGAGACATGGGCCCTGAGCGACGAGCTTGGCGTGCTCGACCTCGTGCGCCACAACACGCTCACCTGCTACAACGGCATTGTGGGTGATGGCTGCGGCCATTGTCCTGCATGCAAGCTGCGTCGCGAGGGTCTCGAGAAATACCTCTCATCAATTAACAGATAACAATGGGAAAAGCAAGACAATATGAGCAATAGACAACAGGAGGGCCTCCAGGCCCTGGGAAAGAAGACGGAATATCGTCAGGACTATGCACCCGAAGTGCTCGAAGCCTTCGACAACAAGCATCCTGAGAATGACTACTGGGTACGTTTCAACTGCCCTGAGTTCACCAGTCTGTGTCCCATCACGGGCCAGCCCGACTTCGCAGAGATACGCATCTCGTATCTCCCCGACGTCAAGATGGTGGAGAGCAAGAGCCTCAAGCTCTACCTCTTCTCATTCCGCAACGATGGCGACTTCCACGAGGACTGCGTCAACAAGATCATGAAGGACCTCATCCGCCTCATGGACCCCAAGTACATCGAGGTCACAGGCATCTTCACCCCCAGAGGCGGCATCAGCATCTACCCCTATGCCAACTATGGTCGCCCCGGCACCAAGTATGAGGAGATGGCACAGTATCGCCTCCTCCATCACGACATCTGAAAAAGGGCTTTCAAGGGTATAAAAGGGAAGTTAAAGGGGAGTTAAAGGGACGTATCGCCTGAATGATGATTAGCAATACATACGTCCCTTTATCTCCCCTTTTATACGCTTAATAACCCTTAAATACCCTTATTAAACACTTCGCCCCCTCTTGCCACATAAGCACGAGGGGGCGAAACGTATGTAATAGGGTAGGGATGCTTACTGCTTTGCCTTGAGCGAAGCCTTAATCAGATAGATGATGATGATGCAATACATGCCCAGCGAGAGGAGTTCGCTCAGAGGATTTTCCCACCAGCCTGAGTAATCAAACTCGATGCCGGCAAAGCGGATAGCTGCTGCTATCACTCCCATCAGCGCACCACCGGCTATGAAACCGCTGGCCAGCAGTGTGCCGCGCTCACCGCGTGCCTCGTTCACCTTGGTATCCTTGCTGCGTGAGGTGACAAACCAATTGATGGCTCCACCAACGAGGATGGGAAGATTGAGACTAAGGGGGATAAACATACCCAGCGCAAAGGCCAGGGCCGAGATACCACAAGCATTGAGCACGATGGCCAGCAGCGCACCGATGCCGTAGAGCAACCAGGGCGCACCGCTACCGCTCATCAGGGGTTCGATCACAGCAGCCATAGCATTGGCCTGAGGTGCAGCGAGCGTGCCGTCAGTAAATCCGTAGGTCTTGTTCAGCACCATGATGACACCAGCCACCGTGGCCGCACTCACCAGCGTACCCAGGAATTTCCACTGCTCCTGGTGCTTGGGGGTAGAGCCCAGCCAGTAGCCCACCTTGAGGTCGCTGACAAAGCCACCAGCCATACTCAGCGCCGTGCATACCACACCGCCCATAATCAGGGCTGCCACCATACCCTCGGTGCCACTCAGACCTACTGCCACCATGATCACGCTGGCCATGATGAGGGTCATCAGCGTCATACCGCTAACGGGGTTGCTGCCCACGATGGCAATGGCATTGGCCGCCACGGTGGTGAAGAGGAAGGTGATCACAGCCACGAGCAGGATGGCCACGATGCTGAAGAGGTAGTTGCCCTGCATCACACCGATGTGGAGGAAGGTGAAGGTAGCTGCAATGGCGAAGATGACACCAAACGAGATCCACTTCATGGGTATGTCGCGCTGTGTGCGGGGCTCAGCATCAGCGTCGCTCTGCTTCTTGCCGCTCAGTTCGCGACCAGCCAGTCCCACAGCGCCCACGATAATCTTCCAGCTCTTGATGATACCGATGATACCCGCCATGGCGATACCGCCGATACCGATGCTCTTGGCATAGGCAAAGATCTGCTCCGGACTGGCTGCTGAGGCCACCAGTTGTGTGTCGACATTCACCACCAGGTCGGGCCAGATCATGGCAATGGCGGGGATGATAATCCACCACACAGCCATACTGCCGAGGCAGATGATCAGGGCATACTTGAAACCTACAATGTAACCCATACCAAGGACGGCAGCACCTATATTGATTTTGAACACCAGCTTAGCCTTCTCAGCCAGGGTGTCGCCAAAGGCAATGGCACGCGAGGTAAATTCCTCGTTCCACAGTCCAAAGGTAGCCACCACGAAGTCATACAGACCGCCTATCAGTCCGGCCATGAGCAGGGGCTTAGCCTGGTCGCCGCCCTTCTCGCCGCTCACCAGCACCTGCGTGCTCGCCGTAGCTTCGGGGAAGGGATACTTGCCGTGCATATCCTTCACGAAGTACTTGCGGAAGGGGATGAGGAACAGGATACCCAGGATGCCGCCCAGCAGCGAGGAAAAGAAGACCTGGAAGAAGTTGACCGTCAGTTCAGGGTAATTAGCCTGCAGGATATAAAGCGCGGGCAGGGTGAAGATAGCACCAGCAACCACCACTCCCGAGCACGCTCCGATGCTCTGTATCATCACATTCTCGCCCAATGCGCCCTTGCGCTTCGTGGCGCTGCTCACACCGATGGCTATGATGGCTATGGGGATGGCAGCCTCGAATACCTGTCCCACCTTCAGGCCCAGGTACGCACTCGCTGCGCTAAACAGCACAGCCATCACAATGCCCATCACCACACTGTATGCCGTCACCTCGCGGGGCTTCTCCGAGGCAGGCATGAGGGGTTCATAACTCTCCCCGGGGCGCAATTCACGCATTGCGTTCTCAGGGAGTCCTACTTTCTGTTCTTGACTCATAATTATATATAGGTATTTGTTGGTAATTGCTCCAGCAAGGCCAAGGAGGCTCATCAGACCAGTCAGTCTATTTTGACCAATCAGGCCAATTAGCCCTATCAGCCTCCCGCCCCTCACAAAAGTACAACAATCCGCCCAAAAACGGCCAGCGCAATGACAAAAATCCCCTTTTCATGGTAAAATATCCTCCTTTATCCTTACTAACTCAGTAAAAATAGTTAATTTTGCGTGATTTTGAAAACCAAACATGACAAACAACACTAACATTCGTCACACGGGTATCGTGGAGCGTGTCGTTGGGGATGTGGTAAGCGTACGCATACTGCAAGCCTCGGCGTGCTCTACTTGCAGCGCAGCCCAACTCTGCAAGAGCAGCGAGAGCAAGGAGAAGGTCATCGACATCCACACCCCCAATGCCCGCCAATACAGCCAGGGGCAGACCGTCACCATAGCCGGAAGTACCACCCAGGGCCTCAAGGCCACATTCTGGGCCTACGTACTTCCGCTTTTTTTGTTGGTCGCAGTTCTCTTCCTTGTGCGCCAGTTTGCCGCCTCCGAGTCACTGGCAGCCCTCGCTGCACTCCTCGTCCTGGCCCTCTATTATGCCGGGCTCTATCTCATGCGCTCCCGTCTCGAGCGTCAGTTCACTTTCCGAATAATCTGAAAAACAAAATAACTAAAAACAAACTATCATGAATGTAATTCTTATTGCAGTGATCGTTCTCGGTGGTGTAGGTCTGGTATCAGCCTTGGTGCTCTACCTCGCCTCACAGAAGTTTGCTGTCTACGAGGATCCCCGCATTGCTCAGGTAGCCGAGGTATTGCCACAGGCCAACTGTGGTGGCTGCGGTTATCCCGGTTGTAGCGGTTTCGCCGGTGCCTGTGTCAAGGCTGCCGACGGTGGTTCCATCGATGGTCTCCTCTGCCCAGTGGGCGGCCAGGCTGTCATGGAGCAGGTGGCAGGCATTCTTGGTATGCAGGCTTCGGCTGCGGCCCCCAAGGTGGCTGTAGTGCGATGCACCGGTACCTGCGATGCTCGTCCACATGGTGTAGAATTTGATGGTGCACACTCGTGCCGCATCCAAAACATGACCGGCATGGGCGAGACCCAGTGTCTCTACGGCTGTCTGGGCGAGGGCGACTGTTCGCATGCCTGCCTCTTCGGTGCCATCAAGGTCAATCCCGAGACCCGCATTGCCGAGGTCGACGAGACCAAGTGCACCGGTTGTGGTGCCTGTGCCAAGGCCTGCCCCCGTGGCATCATCGAGCTACGCCCCGTAGGTCCCAAGGGTCGCCGCGTAGTCGTGCTCTGCAACAACAAGGACAAGGGTGCCCTGGCCGTCAAGGAGTGTAAGCACAGCTGCATCGGATGCGGCAAGTGCGTCAAGACCTGCGAGAAGTTCGAGGCCATCACCCTCGATGCCAACCTCGCTCACATCGACCCCGACAAGTGCAAGATGTGTCGCAAGTGCGAGGATGCATGCCCCCGAGGCGCTATCCATGCCTTCAACTTCCCTCCACGCAAGCCCAAGACTGTCGCGCCCGTCAACGGTCTACAGACTACGGACAACGGACAACAGGCTGCGGCCCCCAAGAGCGAAGTATAACGAGTGCCTCACTCCCGCATTGTGCGAGGCGATTCATCGCCTCGAGCCCCCAAAAACCTACAACCCCAAACAAATATGAAGACATTTAAGAAAGGCGGAGTTCATCCCGCAGAATGCAAACTCTCTGCTGGCAGCCCCATCCGTGAGGCGGCCCTCCCCAAGCAGGCAGTTTTCAGTATGTTCCAGCATATCGGTGCCCCAGCCAAGCCCGTAGTCAAGAAGGGCGACATGGTCAAGGTAGGCACACTCCTGGGCGAGGCTGGCGGTTTCGTCAGCGCACCCGTATATAGTAGCGTTAGTGGCAAGGTCACCAAGGTCGACGTCGCTCTCGATGCCAGCGACACACGTCGCATGGCCGTCTACGTTGATGTAGATGGCGACGAGTGGGAGGCCTCCATCGACCGCTCCACCACCCTCGAGCGCCTTGCCGACCATCCCGAGCTCGACTCACAGACCATCATCGACCGCATCAAGCAGGCCGGCATCGTCGGCATGGGTGGTGCCACCTTCCCCTGCCACGTCAAGCTCTGTCCACCTCCGGGTACCAAGGCCGAGTGCGTCATCATCAATGCCGTCGAGTGTGAGCCCTATCTCACTGCCGACCACAGCCTCATGCTCGAGCACCCCGACGAGATCCTCGAGGGCGTAGAGCTCATCATGAAGGCCGTCAACGTCACCCGCGGCTACATCGGCATCGAGAACAACAAGCCCGACGCCATTCGTCTCCTCACAGATCACGCCCAGAGCCATCCCAACATCGAGGTCGTACCCCTCAAGGTCAAGTACCCCCAGGGTGGCGAGAAGCAGCTCATCGATGCCGTCATCGGCCGCGAGGTGCCCGCACCCCCAGCCATCCCCATCCACGTTGGAGCCGTGGTCCAGAATGTCGGCACAGCCTTTGCCATCTACGAGGCCGTCATGAAGCACAAGCCCCTCATCGACCGCATCATCACCGTCACCGGCAAGAGCGTGGCCAATCCCTCCAATCTCAAGGCCCGTCTCGGCACCCCCTTCCAGCAGCTCATCGACGAGTGTGGCGGACTCCCTGCCGACACCGGCAAGATCATCGGTGGCGGTCCTATGATGGGCAAGGCCCTCATCTCGCTCGACATCCCCATGACCAAGGGCTCCAGCGGTCTGCTCATCATAAATCAGCAGGAGGCACGCCGCGCCGAGGCCCAGCCTTGCATCCGCTGCGCCAAGTGCGTCACCGCATGCCCCATGGGTCTCGAGCCCTTCCTCTTGGCCACCCTCAGCTCTCAGCACATGTGGGAGGAGGCTGAGCACAACGACATCGTCAGCTGCATCGAGTGCGGCTCGTGCTCTTTCACTTGCCCCAGCCACCGTCACCTGCTCGACAACATACGTCTCGGCAAGCAGACCGTCATGGGCATCATCCGCTCCCGCCAGGCCAAGTAAGCCCCCATTGTGCAAGGCCATTGATGGCCTCGTCATCCCAGCCCCCGTGCGAGGCGATACATCGCCTCGCCATCACCCCTAAAAACAACAAACAAATGAGCAAACTTATCATATCCCTATCCCCCCATGTTCACGGTGGCGACACCATCCAGAAGAACATGTATGGTGTATGCCTCGCCCTGGTGCCAGCACTCATTGCCTCGCTCCTCTTCTTCGGCCTCGGCAGCGCCATTGTCATGGCCACATCCGTTGTGGCCTGCGTAGCCTTCGAGTGGGTCATCACCCGCTTCCTCCTCCATCGCCAGTCCACCATCCTCGATGGCTCTGCCATCCTCACCGGTCTTCTCCTGGGCTTCAATCTCCCCAGCAACCTCCCCGTCTGGATTATCATCCTCGGTGCCCTCTTCGCCATCGGTGTGGGCAAGATGACCTTCGGCGGACTCGGCCAGAACCCCTTCAACCCTGCCCTCGTTGGCCGCGTCTTCCTCCTCATCAGCTTCCCCGTGCAGATGACCACATGGCCCCAGCCCGGTCAGCTCACAGCCTACGCTGATGCCACCACCGGTGCCACCCCTCTCAGCATCATGCAGCATGCTATCTCGGCCGGCGATGCCTCCATCCTCAAGGAGCTCCCCAGCGGCCTCGACATGCTCGTGGGCCAGACCGGTGGATGCATCGGCGAGGTCAGCGCCATCTGCCTCCTCTTAGGCTGCGCCTTCATGATTTGGCGCAAGATCATCACCTGGCACATCCCCGTCAGCATCATCCTCACCGTAGCCCTCCTCTCGGGCCTCCTCCACATTGCCAACCCCATCTATGCCGATCCCCTCTCAGTCATCATGAGCGGAGGCCTCATGCTCGGCGCCTGCTTCATGGCTACCGACTATGTCACCTCGCCCATGACCGCCCGCGGCCAGCTCATCTACGGCATCTGCATCGGAGCCCTCACCGTGGCCATCCGTTGCTGGGGAGCCTACCCCGAGGGCATGAGCTTCGCCATCCTCATCATGAATGCATTCACACCCCTCATCAACACCTACTGCAAGCCCAAGCGCTTCGGTGAAATCAGAAAGGAGGCCAACAAATGAAAAAACTCACATCCACATGGTACAATATGGCCCTCGTGCTCACCGTCATTAGCATCATAGCTGCCGGAGCACTCGCCTATGTCAACGCCCTCACCCAGGGCCCCATTGCAGAGATCAATCAGAAGAACCTCCAGGCCGGCATCAAGAAGGTGCTCTGCGCCCCCGAGGCCAAGGTCACAGCCACCGACTCCCTCCTCGATGCCAAGGGTCAGCTCGCAGCCATACGCTACACCACCGACAGCGGAGTAGCCGTCCAGGCCACTGACCACAACGCCTTCGGTGGCGACCTCACCGTCCTCGTGGGCTTTGCCGACGACGGCAGCATCAAGGGCTACACCATCCTCCAGTCCGCCGAGACCCCAGGCCTCGGTGCTAAGGCTGCTGAGTGGTTCCAGCAGGGACAGAAGGGTTCCATCATAGGCATGAACCCCTCCAAGAACAACATGACCGTGTCCAAGGACGGCGGCGACGTCGATGCCATCACAGCATCCACCATCACCAGCCGTGCCTTCCTCCGCGCCGTGTGCCAGGCCTACCAGCAGTTCAGCGGCCAGACTTGCTGCGACGCACTCACCGGAGCATCAGCCCAGCATACGCACAACAAGCAATAAACAATAAGGAGCAACAATCATGAACAACTTCAAAGTACTTCTCAATGGTATCATCAAGGAGAACCCCACCTTTGTGCTCCTCCTTGGTATGTGCCCCACACTGGGCACCACCTCCAGCGCCATCAACGGCATGTCCATGGGACTTGCCACCATGGCCGTGCTCATCTGCAGCAACCTCATCATCTCCCTCATCAAGAATCTCATCCCCGACATGGTGCGCATACCCTCCTTCATCGTGGTCATCGCATCCCTTGTCACCATCCTCCAGATGTTCATCAAGGCCTACGCCCCCGACGTCGATGCCAAGCTCGGACTCTTCATCCCCCTCATCGTCGTCAACTGCATCATCCTTGGCCGTGCCGAGGCCTTTGCAGCCAAGCGTGGTCCCCTGGCCAGCATCTGCGACGGCATTGGCATGGGCCTGGGCTTCACCCTCGGACTCACCCTCCTCGGAGCCTCCCGCGAACTCCTTGGCACAGGCCAGGTCTTCTCCCTCCCCGTCTTCCCCGAGCAGTACGGAGCCCTCGTCTTCGTCCTCGCCCCCGGAGCCTTCATCGCCCTCGGCTACCTCATCGCCCTGGTCAACAAGGTAAGGGGATAGTTTAGGTTGTAGATTGTAGGACCTAAGTCCGCCAAAGCCAAGCACAACCAAGAACTCCAAATGGTAAATTGTAAATCATAAAAGGTAAATCCCCAAAATGGTAAATCCATAAAATGGTAAATTCTAAATCATAAAATGGTAAATCCACCCCATTCCCATCCCATTCTCCTCCCATTCTCCTCCCCTCAGGGAGGTCGGGAGGGGGCCAGGGAGGTCGGGAGGGGGCCAAATTTTTAGTTATTAATTGTTCATTTTTATTTGATCATGGCATACCTACTCATATTCATCACAGCCATCTTCGTCAACAACGTAGTGCTGTCGCAGTTTCTTGGCATCTGCCCCTTCCTCGGTGTCAGCAAGAAGGTCGACACCGCTCTGGGCATGAGTGCCGCCGTGGCCTTTGTCCTCACCATCGCCACCGTCGTCACCTTCCTCATCCAGGACCTCCTGCTCGAGCCCTTCCAGCTCGTCTATCTCCAGACCATCGCCTTCATCCTCGTCATCGCAGCCCTCGTGCAGATGGTCGAGATCATCCTCAAGAAGGTGTCCCCCTCGCTCTACCAGGCCCTCGGAGTCTTCCTCCCCCTCATCACCACCAACTGCTGCATCCTCGGAGTAGCCATCCAGGTGGCCCAGGGCACCTATGCCCACACCGGCATCCAGGAGGCCACACTCCTCTCAGGCGTCGTCTACGCCCTCTGCACAGCCATCGGCTTCGGCCTTGCCCTCACCGTCTTCGCCGGCATCCGTGAGCAGCTCTCCCTCATGAACGTGCCCAAGGGCATGCAGGGCATGAGCATCGCACTCGTAACCTCCGGCCTCCTCGCCATGGCCTTCATGGGCTTCAGCGGCATCGACAACGGCCTCGCACAGGTCTTCGGCCTCAAATAGCCCTCCCACACACTCTCTATACACCAAGCGGCACGCCCACCCGGAGCGTGCCGCTTTCAGCTATATAGCAGACCCCAGAGCCCCGAAAAGCTCCCCAATGGCCGGTCTACTATACTTTTCGGAGTTCGCACCACACTTTTCCTCCGAAATATTTGTCAGTTAGCAGTCTTTTAACTAAATTTGCCCTCGAAAAGAAAAAGGTTAAATGTTATTTTCCGTACATCGGAAATGAGCGGTATGAATGACAGAGATCACGACGCGAGTCGGTCTTCCCTGTCCCCCCGGGGCCTGCAGGCCCCAAGAAAATTCGTACCACTGTCGTGTTTTATTTTGTGTTTGTGTTGTATAGTCCCCTGACGTGAGTCAGGGGATTATATCTTTGTTTGCCCGACATGGGCATAATCTAATGGGTGAAAGTCCCGAGCGCGC
>CALZKW010000041.1 GCA_945788095.1 uncultured Prevotellaceae bacterium
ACAACAGTATTTTTCCGTGCTGAAAATCGTCGTCGTAGGCCTACAACAG
The DNA here is from genome assembly GCA_945788095.1 of uncultured Prevotellaceae bacterium. Taxonomy (GTDB): domain Bacteria; phylum Bacteroidota; class Bacteroidia; order Bacteroidales; family Bacteroidaceae; genus Physcousia. The sequence goes on from CALZKW010000041.1 coordinate 50, forward strand.
CATTTTTCCGTGCTGAAAATCGTCGTCGTAGGCCTACAACAGCATTTTTCTGTGCTGAAAATCGTCGTCGTAGGCCTACAACAGCATTTTTCGTTGTTGCTCAATTACCTTGCTACAAAGAAAAAGCCCCGGGTCTCTGCTGGTGAGAGACCCGGGGCATGCTATATCCATCACCCGGGTGTGGAGAGTGTCAAGACCCGGGTGCGAGGGAGGTTATGAGAGGCGAGCCAGGAGGTTCTGGCCAAGGGCTGTCTTGATGTCGATATGCTGGAGCACAGCGGTGACGAAGGGATCGGTGTCGAAGGCGCCGCGCACCTGTTCGAAGTCGGTCTGCTTCTCCAGTTTGGTGCCGTCTGCACCAAAACCGGTCATCGAGGCCAGCGAGAACTCCTTGCGGGCATCCTCGTAGACCATGCGGTCAAGGGTGACAACGGCGTCCTGCCACTGCTCCACGATGCGCACCACATCCTGAGCCGTGATCTCCTCGGGGCGAATGCCATAGAAACTCTGCAGATGATCGTAGACCCACGTCCACTCGTAGTCGTAGTAGGATAGGTGCATGCGGTCGAACTCCGCATTGATTGTCTCGATGGAGGTGATGTCGCCCTGCTCGATGCGCTCTATGAGGCGGTCTATCTCGCTCTTGGGGGCAATCAGACCCGATATGTCGACCCACTCGCCCGTGCCTATCTTGGTGGTGGGGCGCAGCAGATTGCGTATCTCTGCATCGTGCTCACGGCGTGCAGCAAGGACTTCGGCATCGGTCAGACCCGTCTTGATGAGCGGCTTGAGCGTCTCGAGGCGCTTGATGACGCTGTTGCCCATAAACTTGTGCATGGCCATGGAGTAGAATCGAAGGCCCTTCTTGAGACTCGAGTTGCGGATGCGTGCACTGTGGAAGGCATACTCCTCGGAGAGCATGCCCGAGGTCTGCTGCAGTTGCTCCAGGATGTCGGTGCCCCGCATCATCTTCTGTATCATGAAGGGGGAGAGGAGGTTGAAGTTGATTTTGTCCAACTGGTGGGCATCCGTGCGTCCGTCACGTTTGGGCCACTTGAGGGCGTCGCGGATGGTGCCCACGCTGCGCAGGTTGACACCGGGCACGAGGTAGGTGGTATTGTTCTTCTCGATGAGGTAGGAGAAGGGCATGTTGGTGGTATCCATGTGGCCTGTGTGGCGCCCCATCACGAGCGAGAAGGCTCCCACGCGCGCAGGCCAGAGGATGTAGGAGTCGCTGGTGGTCTTGGCGCCACGCTCCAGGATGCCCTGGTGGATGGGGCCGAGTTTGTACATGTGGTTGCTTTGGTTCGAACCGCTGCCCGCATTCATAAACGAGAACATGCCCGCAATGAGGAGCGTGGACTTGTGGTGGGTGACGGTGAAGGGACCGGCAAAGATGGCACACGCCTCGCCGTTCTCGCCCTGGCAGTTGCTGAAGAAGAGACTGTCGGAGGCCGAGTAGTTGTGACCAAGACGACAGGCCTGGCCCACGAAGCAGTTGGTGAGCATAGTGCCGTCGTCGACATGCGACCCAGAGTGGATGATGAAGTGGTCGGCTACCACGCCATGGCCCACATGTACGGGAGCATCCGCGTTGCTCACTATTGAGCCGTCGGTGAGGCGGCAGCATCCGTGGAGGGTGGCACCGCTGCCGATGTTGACGTTGAGGATGGTGCCAGCGTGGCGTATGGTGACGTGGTCTCCGATGCGGCCTCGCGAGGAGACATACTGGGCGATGTGGTCGGCTGTGAGTTGCTGCAGACGCTGCGTGAGCTGGGGGCGATAGCGATAGAAGGCCATCATGTAGGCCAGCTGCGCTGAGAGTTGCTCGTGGATGGCTACCTCACGTCCGCCAGTCTCGTTCATGACAGCAGCCTCGGCACCATTGCCAAAGCGGCTCTCACCCTCGGTGACGATACTCTCGACCCCGGTGATGAGACAGTGGTGGCCAATGTCGTAGTTGGCAATGCCGCTTTCCACATTCTCAATGAGACAGCCATCGCCCACCGTGACGTTGTGGAGGGCTACGCCAAAGATGCCCGCCTTGCGAATGATGCCTCCGGGAAGTGTGAATCGGCCCTCGAGCGAACCAATCTGCACATGGCCGGAGAAACGTACACGCCACACGCGCTTGGTGGCAAAATCGGGGGATACGAGGATGTCGTTCCAATCCTCTGCGGAGCATACTTGCTGGCGTAGAGTCTCTATTTCTTGATGTGTGAGATGACGCATAAGCAATGAAAGGTTTAAGAATTATATTTGTGGATTACAGAAATCGCGAATTGAATGTAAAACGCATTTTTGTGGCATTTATTTTTTCTTTATCCTTTTTTTTGTTTGTAATTGGATAAAATGGCTATCTTTGCATAGTCAATAAACAAGAAACAGAGAAACAAATGCAGTCAGACAGCGTAATTATTATTCCTACTTACAACGAGAAGGAAAACATTGAGAACATCATTCGCGCCGTGATGGCCCTCGAGCATGGCTTCCATGTGCTGGTCATCGAGGACGGTTCGCCCGACGGCACAGCCGACATCGTGAAGCGCCTCATGGCCGGCGAATTCAAGGATCGCCTCTTCATCATCGAGCGCAGCGGCAAACTGGGTCTCGGCACGGCATACATCACAGGTTTCAAGTGGGCCATCGAGCACAAGTACGACTACATCTTCGAGATGGATGCAGACTTTAGCCACAACCCCAACGACGTGCCCCGACTGCTGAGTGCCTGCAAGGACGAGGGCTACGACGTGGCCATCGGTAGCCGCTACGTGAGCGGTGTCAACGTGGTCAACTGGCCCATCGGTCGCGTACTGATGAGCTATTTCGCCAGCAAGTATGTGCGCCTCGTCACCGGATTCAAGGTGCACGACACCACTGCCGGATTCAAGTGCTATCGCCGCGAGGTGCTCGAGACTATCCCCCTCGATGAGGTGCGCTTCAAGGGCTACGGCTTCCAGATAGAGATGAAGTATACTGCCTACAAGTGCGGCTTCAAGATCAAGGAGGTACCAGTCATCTTCGTCAACCGTGAGCTCGGCACCAGCAAGATGAGCGGCGGCATCTTTGGCGAAGCAGCCTTCGGAGTGATGCGCCTGAGATGGGACGGATGGTTCCGCAAGTATCCACAGCGCCCCTCAAAATCAAATTGACAAGACCAATAAGCCCAATTAGTCCCTTCAGACCAATTGGGCCTATTTCTATTCTACCCCCCCCCCTAACCCCTAAAACCTATAACCTAAAACCTCAAAATGAAACGTACCATAGTCGATATGTTCGAGGAGTCCGTAGAGAGATATCCTCAGAATACATTCCTGCTCGAAAAGCAGGGCAAGAGATTTGAACCTACCACCTACCGGGAGGTGCAGCAGATGGTGTACCGACTCGGTGCCGGACTGCAGGCCCTGGGTGTGAAGAAGGGATACAACATGGCCCTGCTGAGCGAAGGTCGCAACATGTGGGTTGTGGGCGAACTCTCAATGTTTTATGCCGGAGCCGTCAATGTGCCCCTGAGCATCAAGCTCGAGGAGAGCAACGACCTCCTCTTCCGCCTCCAGCATGGCGATGTGAGGTATGTCATGGTGAGCGCCACCCAACTCAAGAAGGTGCGTCGAGTGGCAGACAAACTGCCAATGCTCGAGAGGGTCATCGTGCTCGACAAGGTGGATGACCTCCAGGCTAACGAGATTCTCGTAGACGAGCTCTTCGCAATGGGCGACGAATATCTCAAGGAGCACACTCTCGAGGAATTCCTCGCAGTGGGACGCAGCCTGACCAATGACGACCTCGCCACCATCACCTACACCAGCGGTACCACCGCCGACCCCAAGGGCGTGTCGCTCACACACCGCAACTATACGGCCAACGTGGAGCAGTGCCTCACACTGGTGCCTGTGGGGGCAGACTGGCGCACCCTTATCATCCTGCCCCTTGACCACTGTTTTGCTCATGTGGTGGGCTTTTATCTCATGATGGCACGCGGAGCTACGGCTGCCACGGTGCAGGTGGGCAAGTCGCCCATGGAGACGCTGCGCAACATACCCATCAATATCAAGGAGGTGGGACCTGACTTTATCCTCAGTGTGCCAGCCCTGGCTAAGAGCTTCAAGAAGAATATCGAACAGGGTATCAAAAAGCAGGGCAAGACAGTGGAGCGCCTCTTCGAGATTGGACAGCGTGTTCGCCAGGCCTACATGGGCGAGAGCAATATGGATAGCAAGGGATTGCGACTCCTGCTCAAACCCCTTGTGATGCTCTTCGACAAGATTATCTTCAATAAGATACGTGACAACTTCGGTGGTCGCCTGCGCTTCTTCATCGGTGGTGGAGCATTGCTCGACAAGGACCTTCAGCACTTCTACGTCGGTATCGGTATGCCCATGTATCAGGGTTACGGCCTGAGCGAAGCCACCCCCGTGATCAGTAGCAACGAGCCCAACCAGTATCGCTTCGGTTCGAGTGGTCGCCTCGTCAAACCTATAGAGGTGAGGATATGCGACAGCGAGGGCCGCGACCTCCCCACAGGTGAGCAAGGCGAGATTGTGGTGAGGGGCGAGAATGTCATGGCTGGTTACTGGAAGAATCCACAGGCCACAGCCGAGACCCTCAAGGACGGATGGCTCTACACGGGCGACCTCGGTTATATGAGCCACGAGGGACTGCTCTATGTCAAGGGCAGATTCAAGAGTTTGCTCATTTCATCTGATGGCGAGAAATACAGTCCCGAGGGCATCGAAGAGGCCATGGTGGAGCATTGCTCATACATCGACCAGATAATGCTCTACAACAATCAGAATCCCTATACCGTAGCCCTCGTAGTGCCTGCCAAGGACAACCTCAGGAAAGCCCTGACCGCAGAGGGGCTCACTCTCGACACCGAGGAGGGCAAGAAGCGTGCCCTGCAGATGATAGCCGACGAGATGGGCCGATTCCGCAAGGGGGGCAGCATGCAGGGCATGTTCCCCGAGCGCTGGTTGCCATCGAGTGTGGCCATTCTGCCTGAGCCTTTCACAGAACAAAATCAGATGATCAACAGCACCATGAAACTGGTCCGCAGCAAGGTGGAGAAGGCCTATGCTGATCGCATCGAGCATCTCTACACCAGTGAGGGCAAACAAATCATCAATCCCAAGAATATCCAATCATTATGACTATACTCATTCACAATGCAACCCTTGTCAACGAGGGAGTGAGCCGTAAGGGGTCGCTGTTGATACAAGACGACCACATCGCAGCCATTGTCCACGATGGCACACCACTGCCTGAGGCTGACGAGGTGGTGGAGGCAGAGGGACTGCTCCTCATCCCCGGAGTGATAGATGACCACGTACACTTTCGTGACCCCGGACTGACCCACAAGGCCGACATCGAGAGCGAGAGCCGCGCTGCGGCAGCAGGTGGCGTCACCACCGTGATGGACATGCCCAACGTGGTGCCTCAGACCACAACCAACGCTCTGCTTAAGGAGCGTCTCGAAATGGGCCGCCAGAAGAGTTGCATCAACTACCTCTGCTACCTTGGTGCCACCAACACCAATATCGACGAGATCAAGGCTATGGATACCCACGAGGTGCCTGGCGTGAAACTCTTCATGGGCAGCAGTACGGGCAATATGCTCGTTGACAAGGAAGAGGCCTTGCTCAAACTCTTTGCCGAATCGCCTACGCTCATCATGACCCACTGTGAGGACACAAAACGCATCGTAGAGCGCATGAACGAGGCCAAAGAGCGTTGGGGCGAAGATCCCGCTGTGGAGCATCATCCATGGATACGCGACGATGAGGCTTGCTATCAGAGCACCGCCTTGGCTGTTCGCATGGCACAGCAGACGGGTGCCCGCCTCCATGTGGCCCATCTCACCACAGCCCGCGAGGCCGAACTGATGAAGGAGGTGTCGGTGCCTGCCACAGAGGGTGGTGTACCACAGATTACCCCCGAGATTTGTGTGGCACACCTCGTATTCTCTGACGAGGACTACAAGACACTGGGCACGCGCATCAAGTGTAACCCTGCCGTCAAGGGCATGGCTGACCGCGATGCTTTGCGCCGAGCTCTCAGCGAATTGCCCTTCTGCGTAGTGGCTACTGATCACGCTCCACATCTGCTCAGCGAGAAGCAGGGCGGTGCCGTCAAGGCCGTTTCGGGCATGCCCATGGTGCAGTTCTCGCTCATTGCCATGCTCGGCCTGGCAGACGAAGGAGTGGTGAGCCGCGAGAAGGTCGTAGAACTCATGTGTCACAATCCTGCCCGACTCTTTGGCCTCAACGACAGAGGTTTTCTGCGCGAGGGTATGAAGGCCGACCTGGCTTTGGTAAAGCATGAGGATTGGGTGATAGAACAAAAGGATATACTCAGCAAGTGTGGGTGGAGTCCGCTCGAGGGACGCACCATGCACTACAAGGTAGTAAGCACATATTGCAATGGTAAGAAAATTTGAGACACGCACATATCCCATACATCGTGTAGCCAGTTACATCAACTGGCTATACTTTTTTCATGCCTGGGGATTTCCGGCCCGCTTTGGCAGCGTTGCTAAGGTGCATGGATGCAAGGCATGCAGAGCGGGGTGGGTAGCTACATTCCCCGAGTCAGAAAGAGCCCGTGCCCAGGAGGCTATACGCCTCTATGACGATGCCTGCGAGATGCTTAATGCACTCGAGGGAGAGTATCACACCCATGCCCGTTTGCTCCTCGTTGATGCACAAAGTGAGGGAGACGATGTGGTTATCACACTCGATGGGGGACATACTGAGCGCCTCTCCTTCCTGCGCCAACAGATAGCGGGCAAGGATGGCTATTGTCTTTGCTTGAGTGATTTCATTCGCCCTGCCACGAGTGGTGTGGTGGATGCCATAGGCCTCTTTGCCTCTACTGTCGATAGTGGGGTGGAGGAGGGAGAGAAGGATGATGACTACCGCCACCTCTTGCGCCAGACTTTAGCAGATCGTCTTGCTGAAGCTACTGCTGAGTGCTTTCATGAGGAGGTCAGAAAGACTATCTGGGGCTATGCTCCCGATGAACAGTTCACTGCAGACGAACTCTTCGTGGAGCGCTATCAAGGCAAACGTCCCGCTGTGGGTTATCCCTCGCTGCCTGACCAAAGTCTTAACTTCCAAATTGGTCGTTTGCTCGATTTCCCCTCTCTCGGTATCACACTGACTGAGACAGGTAGCATGCGCCCTCATGGCAGCATCAGCGGGCTGATGCTGGCTCACCCCATGTGTCGTCACTTCTCTGTAGGTGCTATCAGCGAGGAGCAACTCATGGATTATGCAAAAAGAAAAGGCGTAGAAGCCGAAACTCTACGCCCTTATATCATGGGTAATCTGGATTAGGATTATCTGCCGCCACGGCCTCCACCGCGTGAGGCACCGCTGCCTCCACCGCGTGAACCGCCTGAGAAGCTACCACCTCCGCTGCGTGAACCGCCTGAGAAACTGCTGCCACCACTACGGGTAGTGCTGCCTCCTCCGCGTGTGCCGCTGCTGAAGCTGCCGCCTGAGAAGCTGCTGCCACCACGTGAACCGCCAGAGAAACTACCACCACGGGTGCCGCTCTGGGTCACTGTAGAGCGTGAACTGCTGGGACGATCTGTGCGCCTACCACCAAAGCTGCCCTCAGTGCGTGTACCTTCTGTGCGAGTGCCACCAAAGCGGCTCCCCTCGGTGCGAGTGCCACCACGTGTACCTTCTGTACGAACGCCATCGAAGCTGCCACCACGTGTACCTTCTGTACGAACGCCATCGAAGCTGCCACCACGTGTACCTTCTGTACGAACGCCATCGAAGCGGCTACCACGTGTACCTTCTGTGCGAACGCCATCGAAGCGGCTACCACGGGTACCTCCGGTCTGCCATGACTCACGTCTTCCACCACGCGAACCGCTGCGTGTCACATTGTAGTCGATGTGGGCTCTGCCTCTGTCGCTGCCACGGAAACCACTTGTCCAGGCCGAACGGCGGGTGGTGTAGTAACCATCGCGATAGTAGAAACGTCCGTGGCCTCCGCGATAGCTGTAGTACCAGCGTGGCAACTCTGTGCAATAGTAGTAGGTGTGATGATAGTGACCGTAGATGGGGAAGTACCATGCTGCGTTGCGCCAGCACACGGGACGGAAGAAGTATTCTGTGGCTGCGAAGAGATGCCACTGCCAGTCATGCAGGATGCAACGCATATCATTGTTGCGATAGGTGAGATATGCACCGTATGCATCGTATTCCGAACTCAGGCTCATCAGATAGTCGAGGTTGATCTCGTAGCACTGCTCATACTGGACGTCGTTGAGGTTCAACTCATAGGCCATTTTGTCAGCCAGATACATAGCCTCTCTGCGTGCCTGTTCGTAGCTCATAGCGTTGATGCTGACCAATGTGCCGAGCATCATAACGAGTGTCATCAAATAGCGTTTCATAATCGTATGTTTTTAAGTTTCTGTTGCAAAAGTACTCCTTATTCGTTCCCCCTCAAAGGGATATTCCCTAATGGGGGGAGGAAATTTCCTACTTTCGCAGCAGATACTCGTAATCTGCCTTTTAGTTTATCTCGCCAAGTGTGGCAATATAGACAAAGTGCTCTTTGAAATTAGCCTCAATCTCTTCCTTATTAATATCAGCGGGCTTGAAGAGAGCAAACACCGTACTGCCGCTGCCACTCATGAGGGCATAGGTGGCCCCGATGTCGTAGAGTTGCTGTTTGATAGCCTCGATGGTGGGGTGGGCTGCAAAGACGCTCAACTCGAAGTCGTTGTGCATATGTTCACGCCACTCCTCGATGGGGCGCTGCATGGTGGTGGTCAGAGGTTCTGCGGGCTGCTTCGGGCTAACGAGCGAGTAGGCCTCCTTGGTGCTGACAAAGTCGTCAGGCTTGATGAGCACGAGGGCGTAACCGCTGAGATTGGCCTTGATAGGTGCGAAGACGTTGCCAATACCTGTGGCCAGCACGGGGCGCTGACGGATAAAGAAGGCGCAATCAGCTCCGAGTGGGGCGATGCGTTGCTCCATCTCATCATCGGTGAGCCCGAGCGAGAACATCTCGTTGAGCATTCTCATCATATAGGCTGCGTCGCTCGAACCGCCTCCCATACCCGCTCCCGAGGGGATGCCCTTGCTGAGGCGTACGCTGACGGGAGGGATGCTGAAATCCTGGCGTAGGTTACGCAGCACGCGCATCACCAGATTGTCCATGGGGTCACCCTCGAGGTGGAAGCCTACGAGTGTGAAACTATCCTCGTTTGCCTCTTCCACCTCCAGTTCATCGTGGATGGGAATGGGGTAGAAGACGGTCTCGAGGTTGTGGTAGCCGTCAGGGCGCTTCTCTGTGACATACAGACCAAGGTTGATCTTGGCTATGGGATGGGTTTTCATAGGCTTGCTTATTCTTTGCGGATAGCGTCGCCAAACTCCTGGGGAGAGATGGTGACGGGACCGGTCATAAACTCGGGTATGTTGTAGCTACGCAGGAACTGACGATGGTATTCGGGGTCGTCCTGAGGCAGTTCGAAGGGGCGGCCAAAGTGTCCGTCCTTCTCCACATGGGCGATGAAGGGGCGGGTAAAGTTGCCGTCTGTGCGACGCGAACTGAAGATGACCCACTTGCCATTGCTACTCCAGGCATGGTAGCTCTCCACGTTGTGTGAGTTGAGCTCCTTGGCCTCGCGCATCTCGCCGGTGCGAAGGTTCTTGAGCCACAGGTCTGCGTCGCGGTGCCAAATATGGAACACGCCGTGGCTACCTCTTGTAAACATCAGCCACTCTCCGTCGGGGCTGATGCGGGGCAGGGTAGCGCTCATTGAGTCAGCCTCGGCGTTGTATACCATCTCACGCTCTCCGAAGGTACGCTTAGCGAGGTCAAAACTACGGCGATAGAGGTTGTAGCGCACCTCCTTGTAGTTCACAATCATGTCATACTCCTTAGCCTTGGCGCTGTCTTGCTGTTGGTAGTTGGCTGAGCAATAGTAGAGATATTTGCCATCAGGGCTCCAGAAAGGATAGCAATCCAGGTCCATGGTGTCGCGCTCCAGGGCGATGACCTCACCAGCGCCGTTGTTGGCGTCCAGATCGTAGAGGATGAGATCAGAATAGGTGTCCTGCACCTCAATCTTGTCGAGGTCTACGGTGTGGAAACTCTGTCCCGTGTGGTTGCTGCTGTAGGCTATGAGTCGCTCTGTGGGGTGCCAGGCTGGGTATACACCCGATCCGGGCATGGTGTCACCAGGCTCGGCCTTGAGCAGATGCTTGATTTGTCGCTTCTCCACCTTGCCGTCGTAGGCCACCACGGTGCCGCCCAATGCCTGACGACAGTGGAACTGCATGCGCTCGGGGTTGTAGCTTTGGTATGAGTGGCAGTTGATACACTGTCCGTCCTCCTCGTCCGAGTTGATCATGTTGCCATAAATCAGCGTTTCGTCATAGTTGGTGAGGTTGCGCTGGTTGATGGTCAGGTTCTCGTAGGTCACATACGAGGGTGCGATGAGACGGTAGCTGATGTAGGGGTCAATCTCATCTGCCGACACATGGATGTCGAAGGGCTTGGTGAGTGTCCACTTGCCGTTGTTTGTCACGAATATCTCCACCTTGATGCTGCCGTCTTTGGCTTCCTCCACCATGCTCTTCCACTCGCTTTCGCTGGGCAGGGCCTGCTGGCCGTAGGTATAGCTGGTGGTGCCGGCTGAGAGTCTCACCACATACTCGTCGGCAGGGGTGTCGACGGTGAAGTGGAGTGGGGCGATGTTGACGGGTACTGTCACATCTACATAGTCGGGGTATATCTTGGCCATCTCCTTGCCCTGTGTGTAGTCGTTAGGCACATCAGGGTGGGATGCACAACTTGCCATAATGAGCACAGATGCCAGTATACAAAAGATATATTTCATGTCTTGGTGTTATTGTCTGTTGACTGTAGTCTGTAGTCTGTTGACTGTAGTCTTGTTGTTAGTTCGTCTTCTGGTTTCTTACCAGATAGTAGGCATAGTAATAGGTGTGGCCAAAGGGCTGACGGAACACCTTGGCCATCTCGGCAGTGAAGGTGCTGTCCTGCTGTTCCTGCAGTTTCTTGCGTTCCTCATCACTCGAGGCGCTGGCTATGCGGTTCTGGTATTGCTGAGCCACGCGCTGTTGTATGCCGGCATTGTAGCGTGAGTTCCACTCCATGAAGTTCTGGTAGGTGTCCTTCACGCTCTGGTCGAAGGGGATACGCTGCATAGCCTCCTGGTTGGTCATGCCGGGCCACATGGCACTTTCGCGCTGTGGCTCCAGGATGCTGAAGAGCAGAGCAGCCTCCTGAAAGTGGGTGGGCATGTGGAAGTTCTTCTCCTGGCCGTGGCGGCTTGCGTAGCGAGCAAAACGGGGCCAGAAGAGGTCGATGTCCTTCATCTGCAGGGCAGCGAGCAGTGTCTGTTCTTCGTAGAGTGCATCGGCTCCCTGTCCGTTGGCAAAGGTACGCAGCAGATAGAGCTCGATGAGGGTGTTGTCACCGTCGAGACGGTCACCAGGCACATCGAGGTGGGTGATGAACTCCATCTCTGCATCCTCCTTGATAAGTTTCTCGTTCTTTATGTAAGGCTCATACTTCTCGGCCCATTCGCTGTAGTAGCGAGTCTGCTTGAGCAGTCCCAGGTATTTGCGTGCCACCTCCCAATCTTTACTTAGGATGGCGCATTTAGCCATGAGGCGCAGCTGGTCGATGTTCCAACCATACTCCACACCATCCTCCATACACCATCGGTAGCAGAAGTTGCGCTTGCCGTAGTGGTAGTAGAGGTGCTTGCCGCCTACCTGTGTCATGCGCACCTCCCAAGGGGCATTGGGGGGAGTGGCACCCTCGGGATAGCGGTACATCTCCTCGCCGGCGCGGTGGAGGCGGAAGAGGGCCAGATTCTTCATCATCGTCATGACGCGTGTAGGTGGTATGGTGTCGGCTTCCGTCAGTGTGGCCGAGATGTTGAGCACCCCTTGCCAGTCGTTATCCTCCACGCAGCGTATCATGCTCACCTCCTTGTGGAAGTTGTTGTCGCGATACCACACTTTCCATGTCACACCAGCGGTTGCCACTATTGCCAGGAGGGTGAGGGCGTAGGCCAGGGGCTTGGTGCTCTCGCCCACTTTGCGGGGCAAGACGGCCAGCATGTGGGGCAGGAAGAGCCCCACGAGCAGCGTGTAGTAGGGCAGATGATAGTGGGTGTAGTTGCCCTTGCCAAACTGGAATGAAGGCAGACCGGCCCAATACATCTGAGCGGGCATGGTCTGCTCAAACCACTGGCGGCACATCACCTGGGGCACCACGCCGATGAGTGCAACGGCCAGTACAGCGGGGATTGCCATTCGCTTCCAGTTTCGCCCTTCGGCATGCAGCTCCGCAGCAACCATGAGCAGAAGGGACATGAAGACCCATGCTCCCATCACGGGATAACCGGCAATGCCTATCAGTCCCATCCACAGATACTTCATGCCCCATCTCTGAGGCAACCTGTCATAGATACATGCCGCAATCAGGCTGGTGAGTGTGGCGAGTGTGGGCACGAACACATGGCCGGGCAACTTCATATAGTATATCCAGTAGCCCAACTGTGTCAGACATCCCAGCAAAGCTATGGGTGCCATCAGTCCCAATAGTATCCAGGGACCACGCAGCCGAGCCAGGCGCATGGTGAGAAGGGTGATACCCATCCACATCATCAGCATGATGCTCACACCGAGGGTGGGGTGGTAGAGGTGCTGCGTGAAGTAGCAACCCATCCACGACAGTACACCACCGGGGTAGATCATCAGTTCGCGAAGGAATGTCTTGGTAGGCAGGAAGAGATTGAGTTCCTGCAAGCGGAACAGCACGTCCCCCTCAAATGTGAGGAGGACGCCGCCCATGGTAATGATAGCCAGCAATGCCACTATAAGCATTGGCAGGGCTTTCTTAATCTGATTATTCACAATTCTTTATTCTTTTGTTGTCTCGGGTCTAAGGTCCTGGGGGGTAAGGTCCGGGGGCTAAGGTCTCGGGACCGGGGGTAAGGTCGGAGGCATAGCCCTTACAAGCCAATTCCCAGGTGTAACCACTGTGCGAGGCGATACATCGTCTCGTCATCATTGCCCCGTTGCCCGTAGCCCCGTCGTCCGTTGCCTCTATTTCACCGAGCGTACAATATATGTAAAGTCATAGTCCTTATAGGGCATCTGGTACTCTGACAGAGGCCATGCACCCCAACTGTTGACGCAACCAAGGCCAAACTGGCAAGCCTGAACCTGGGTCACACTGAATGGACGTGGTGTTAGGTCGCCGCTGTGGCTCTGGTGATTGCCCTTATTGGTGCCGTCATCGAGGTCCTCAGGCAGATAGTTGAGGGTGCTCACCTCCATGTCGCCGGTGGCTACGAATTCGAGACCCTGGCCCTGTGCGTTGACCACAGCCCAGCGACGCACGTCGGTGTGGTTGCCGCTCTCCTGAGGACGAATATACTGCCAGTACATATCCTCCACCTTGGCTGTGTAGTGGCCCAGGCGCTCGGAGTCCTTACGGTCGCGATAGTTCTCGATGGGGCCACGTCCGTAGTAGTCCACGCGGTCATACTCCTTGGGCATCACCCACTGCATACCGAAGCGGAACATCTGCGACTTCTTGGCCTCTTCGTTGACGTCGAGTTTCTCGTTCACGATGATCTCACCCTTGGCTGTGAGGGTATAGGTGATGTCGAGTTTGGCCTCCACGCTGGGCATCTCGTAGCTCACCTTGATAGCCTTGGCTCCGTTCACCTCTGTCAGGCTCACGTCCTTGAGTTTGGAATCGGGGTTCTTCCATGCGCGGAACTTATTCTGCAGACCTGCTCCGTAGTCGTTGTCGGTGGGTGCGCGCCAGAAGTTGGGCACTACGCTGAATCCGTCCTCCAGCATGGCTTTGCCGTCCACGTCCACAAAGTCGAGGTTGCCGCTCCAGCGGTTTACGGTAATCTTGGTGCCTGCAGCCTCCAGTTCGTAGCAGATGTTCATACTGTCGGCCTTCACGGTCTCTTTGGTTTCCTTAGCCTCGGCTATCACGCTCTCTGCAGTGGGGAAGGTGGGAGCCTGGAGCACAATCTGCTGCTTGGCTATGGTCTCGCCAGCCTTGAGCAATCCGTCGTTCTGCTTGAGGCGGAAGTCCACGTTGGCCACCACTTCCTTGCCCTCGTATTCCTTGAGCAACTGTTTCAGTGGACCAGCGGCTTTGCCGAAGTCGAGCGTTTTCTTCTCCTGTGGGTTGATAAGGCCTACATTGCCGCTATAGGTGAAGATCTTGTCGCCCTCACACTCGATGTTGATCACCATTTCCACGTTTTCGAGGGTGGTGAAGAAATTCTCGTTGTAGATGCTGGCAGTACCCTTCTCCAGGTCTACGTCCTTCACCCAGATGTTCTGGTAGTAATACTGCACCTCATAGGCATGGGGGTTGAGCTGACGGTCGGGAGCGATGATACCATTGCAGTTGAAGTTGTGGTCCGAGGCGGGATAGCGACCTTCGTCGCCGCCATACATCCATATCTGCTTGCCGGTCTTCTTGCTGGTGCCGCGGATGCCCTGGTCTACGAAGTCCCAGATGAAGCCGCCCTGGTACTTAGGATACTTGCGCACGAGGTCCCAGTATTCCTTGAATCCACCCATCGAGTTACCCATAGCGTGGGCATACTCACACTGGATGAGGGGCTTGTACTTCGAGTCGTCCTCGCAGTAGTTCTTGTTGCGGCCGTAGTCGTCATACATGGGGCAGTTGATGTCACTCTTCTTCTTCATGTCGCCCCAGGCCTGCTCGTACTGCACGGGACGGCTCTGGTCGATGGCCTTGATGGCATCGTAGGCAGCCTCGAAGTTGTCGCCGTAGCCACTCTCGTTGCCCAGACTCCAGAAGATCACCGAGGGATGGTTCTTGTTGACCCGTACGTTGTTGACGTTGCGCTCCACGATGGTCTGCTTGTACAGGGGGTCCTGTGCCAGGCGCTCTGCACCATAGCCCATGCCGTGGCTCTCGAAGTTGGCCTCGGCTACCACATAGAGTCCATACTCGTCGCAGAGGTCATACCAGCGGGGATCGTTGGGGTAGTGGCAGGTGCGCACGGCATTGATGTTCAGCTGCTTCATCACGCGGATGTCCTCTATCATGCGCTCCACGCTCACCACGTATCCCTTGTCGGGATCGAGCTCGTGGCGGTTGGCACCCTTGAAGAGCACGGGCTGTCCGTTGACGAGCACCTGTGCATTCTTGATTTCCACCTTGCGGAAACCCACCTTCTGGGGTATCACCTCGATGTCGCCCGACTTGTCCTTGAGGGTCACATAGAGGGTGTAGAGATTGGGTGTCTCAGCGCTCCACTTCAGGGGGTTGCTCACGCTCAGCGTGGCCTGGGCCTTGTCGCCTTTGGGCTGCATGGTGGTAGCCGCCACCTCGCGTCCGTTCTTGTCGCGGAGCGAGAGGGCTATGGTCTTGCCGCTGGCCTTCTCGGTGTCAATCTTGATGTTGAGCTGGCCGTTGGTGTAGTTGTCTGTCAGGTCGGGTGTGACGAAGATATCCTTCACGTGGCTCTTGGCACGGCTGTAGAGGAACACCTCACGGGCAATACCGGTGAATCGCCAGAAGTCCTGGTCCTCGCCATACGAACCGTCACACCAGCGCATCACCTGCATAGCAATGAGGTTCTTCTCGCCGGGCTTCAGATACTTGGTCAGGTCGAATTCGACCTCCAACTTCGAGTCCTCGCTGTAGCCCACGGGCTTGCCGTTGACCCACACCTGCAGGTTGCTCGT
This sequence comes from uncultured Prevotellaceae bacterium, assembly GCA_945788095.1. GTDB lineage: Bacteria > Bacteroidota > Bacteroidia > Bacteroidales > Bacteroidaceae > Physcousia. The sequence goes on from CALZKW010000041.1 coordinate 15,808, forward strand.
GGCGCTACCCACGTGGAGGTAGATGTTGTCGCCCTTCCATGAGGCAGGCACTACAATCTCCTTGCGGTACGAACCCGTATAGTTGTTCTTCTCCTCCACAAAGCCGGGCTTGTTGCTGAACTGGTTGCACCATGCGTAGCCCACATTCTTGTAGATGCGATCACCGTAGCCGTTGATCTCGAAGAGTCCGGGCACGGGGAAATTCTTCCACTGCGTATCGTCGTAGCCCACCTGGTAGAAGTTCTTGGGGGCGTCCTGGTGGTGCTGGGCGAAGTTGAATCGCCACATACCCTCGAGGCTCATGTAGCGGCTGCTGCGCACCTTCTTGCCGCTGTTGGCCAGGTTCTGGCTCTCATAGGCAAAGAAACTGCTGCGCGAAGTCTCGGTGTTCACGCGGTTGGTGTTGGCGTCGAGCCAGTAGGGCTTCTGTTGCGCCAATGCGGTGGTGGCTGTGGTCAGTGCCACAGAGAAGAGTAGTTGCTTCAGCATTTGGTTGGATAGTGTTTTTAGTGGTTTACAATTTGTATGCAAAGTAACGAAAAAAATATCTCATCTCCAAATCTGTAGCCCAGAATTTACCCTTTCTCTCTTTGGCAATGATACCCGGTTCATCCGACATTTCGAGTGATACGGCAATCGTGTAATGCATATAGCCGCAGTTTGAAGTACTCTTCATCCCTAAATCCATAAGCATTGCGT
>CALZKW010000042.1 GCA_945788095.1 uncultured Prevotellaceae bacterium
TTGCTCAGGTACTTAAAAAGTCATATTTGTAATAGGGTTGCGGAATTAAGGTGAAAGAGAATAGTCTCAAGCTTATATGTTTTCGCAAGTCCTATGCGTCCCAATCGGCATCGCTCGGTGGGCATCTCGCTGCCTGGTGTCTGCTTGTCGTGGTTTGGGACACCGGGCTTTCGGTAGTAGGTGTAATTGTTGTTGCTTTTGGTTGTTAACAATTGTTAAATACCTCTCAATTTATATATAATGTTTGTGTATACGAAGTAATTTGTGTATCTTTGCACTATCTATGGTGCGTGCTGAGCGCGGCCTGCGCCGTTGGGAGAGAGCCGTCATGAGTTTGCTGTGGGATAGTCATTGTGCTGTTTGCGGTGCTGACTGTGGCGGTGGAGATAGTTTCAATATACAGAGATACAATGCATTAAGGAATAAGGAAATCTAATAAACAACTTAATATTAATTTCAGAATCTATGAAAAGAAAGTTTACTCTTCTGCTCGTTATGCTTGCTACGATAGTAAGTTCGAGCGTGTTTGTGTCTTGTAAGGACACAGAGGAAGATTTGTTCAACAATCTCACGTTGCAGCAAATCAAGGACAAGCAGGATTTGGAGAGCGCATTGCAGACTCAGATCAACAATCTGAACGCACTCAAGAATGAGCTGCTCCAGAAGCTCGACAGCCTCGACGATGTTAAGTGCGACACATCTAAGTGCACCCTCATGCTCCAGATGCTCGCCACCAAGACCGACACCGCTGACTTCAACGCTCTCGTTGACTCGCTGAAGCAGAACTATGTGACCCAGACCCAGAAGGAGGCTCAGCTCGCTCAGGACCTGGCTAACATTAATCAGGCCATCAGCATCATCAACCAGACCCTGCAGGACACCTTGGCCTACAATGACTCACTCCTCATTGTACGCATCAGCAAGGTGGAGCAGGCCCTCATCCAGGTGAGCGCTCTCGCTAAGCAGGATAGCATCCGCATCGACGCCATCGATCTCCGTCTGGTTACTATGGGCGACTCACTCAAGGTGGCTTACGAGAACGCTGCCAATGCATGGGCTCAGAGCCAGAGCAACAAGCTCTACATCGACACCCTCCGCTCGACCGTAAGCAAGCACGAGACCATCATCGCTACTCTGCGCGACTCAGTGGCTGGCCTCGACACCAAGATTGAGACCATCCAGAGCATCCTTACCCAGGCTATCGCTGACAGCGCTGCTGCCAACCGTGCCTACGCCGACAGCCTCTTCGAGAAGGCTAAGGAGTATGCTGATGCCGAGATCGCTACCGCTAAGAACGCTCTGCTCGACTCTATCGATGCCAAGGTGTCTGACCTCAAGACTTATGTAGACGCTCAGGATGCTGCTCTGCAGACCCAGATCACCACCCTCAACACTCAGGCGACCAACCTCGAGAGCCGCATGACCGTTGTAGAGGGTGCCATCGTTGATATCTACAACCAGCTCGAGGCTATCCAGGACAAGATCAAGAAGCAGGTGACCGGTATCACCCTTCAGCAGGTATTCAACCCCGCCTTCGGTACTGTCAACCTCCCCGCTGATATCAACACCAACATCCTCATCGCTTACTACGGCGAGGCTCTCAACGATGTGGTATTCCCCACCAACAGCACTGCCAACAATGTGAAGCACAGTGCCGCTCTCACCGCTGGCGATATGGCTATGCTCACTCTGAGCGGTCTCTCACAGTACAGCGCATTCACCGGCGATCAGCTCCTCAGCGACGAGGAGGACAACGCAGGTACCGTTTATATGACCATCAACCCCAACACTGCTGACTGCACCGGTCTGAACGTACAGCTCGAGAACAGCCAGGAGAAGAGCGCAGGTGTCATCCTCAAGCCTCTCAAGAAGAGCTCTAAGACCCTCACCTTCGGTTTCGGTAATACACGTGCTGGCAACAACGGCTTCTATGAGGCTGCTGCTCGCGTAGACGATCCCTCTCTCTGCCAGAAGGTTGACATCAACAAGGGTGCTCTCGCTGCTGACGTTAAGGACATCATCAAGAACCGTCAGAACGCCGACTTCAAGGGTATTGCTGCTGACATGTACGACCTGCTCAAGGGTGTAAGCCTTGACGCTAACGCTCTGAAGTTCACCGACAGCGATGGCCGCTCAGTATACTCTAAGTATGCTATCGCTGCTACCGCTTTCAAGCCCCTCTCACTCGCTTCTTACGAGGACCTCAACTACAAGACTCTCCCCTTCTATGAGGAGGCTATGGGCGCTATCGACCGCCTTGCTGGTACTCTCAAGGGTAAGATCAGCGGCCTCAACAACCTCGACATCTTCACCAGCCTTGCAGACCTCCAGTCTTATGGCAACTCTATCAAGATCAAGCACGTCACCCTCATCAATGTTGACAGCCTCGCTACAGCACACGCAGCTGACCTCAAGATCTCTCTCACCTTCGACGACACCAGAAACTTCAAGTACACCTATGACGTAAACGGTCTCGTTACCAGCCTCCGCGTATGGGTTGACCTCGATGGTGACGGCGTACGCGATGCCAACGAGTGGGCTGAGCTCGGCTACTACGACTCAATGGGTAACCCCGCTACTGCTCCCAAGATTGACATCGACGACACCTACAACGTTAGCATCACCAAGACCGTTGATATGACAGAGGTATTCAAGCTCGTCTGCGGTCAGGTAAACAATGGTCTGGATCAGGTAGACCAGCAGGTGACCACCATCCTCGACTACCTCAAGCGCGTTAACTCTGTACTCGATGACATCAACGACCTCAAGAGCAGCATCGTCAATAGCGGCAACAGCCTCGTAAACGGCGCTGCTGACAAGATCCAGTCTATCCTCAAGAAGGGTAACGACATCATCGTCAACCAGATCAACCTCATCAACACTCGCTTCCAGCCCGTTATCATCGCAAGCAATGTCAACGGTTCTTCTATCCTCAGCCAGGCTAAGGGCTATCCCACCAAGATTGCTGCCGGTAGCAAGTTTGTATGTACTACCTGGAACATGGAGCTCCTCGTGCCCGTATACAAGAAGCACGTAGCTGTTACCAACGTATTCCGCGGTGCTGCTAACGCTCAGGATGGCGACGCTGCCTGCAAGGCTGCTCTCGTGGCTGCCAACGGTACCTCAACCATGAACGCTGTTATCGATGGTTCGGAGAAGCTCGTTGACGCTTCAGGCCTCCAGGCTGGTTATGTATACGAGATTGCTTACTCAGCTCTCGACTTCCACGGAAAGATCTCTGTTAAGAAGTTCTACGTAACCCTCTAATATACGCGAGTAGGAAACAGACGTTAAACGCTATATATAAATAAGGAATATGAATTTCAAGAAAATAATCATGTCAGCTCTCCTCGCTGTCGGTTGCCTCAATGCAACAGCACAGGAGACCAAGACCGTTGAGGTATTCAATCCTCACTGGTATATTCAGGGTCAGATCGGTGGACAGTACACCCTCGGTGAGACTAAGTTCAAGGATCTCATCTCTCCCAACGCTCAGCTCTCTGCTGGCTATCGCTTCACTCCTGTATGGGGGCTCCGTCTTGCTGTCAATGGATGGCAGAGCAAGGGTGGCTCACAGTTCAACAACCCCTACTTCACTGGTGATGTAGACTGGAAGTGGAACTACATTGCTCCCAACCTCGACGCTACCCTCGACCTGACCAACCTCATCGGTGGCTACAAGTACAACCGCGTGTGCAACGTAGGCCTCTTTGCCGGTATCGGTGCTAACGTTGGCTTCAAGAACCACGAGGCTCGCGACATCAAGAACATGCTCACCACTGCCTATCCCGTGGCTCCCAACACTCCCGAGGCTATGGAGTACTACTGGTGCTCACACACCCGTCAGTGGGGTATACAGGGTCACTTCGGTGCTACCGTTGACTTCCGTGTATGCGATCGCGTTTCTCTCGGTCTCGAGGTTGCATCTAACGTCCTCAGCGACCACTACAACTCAAAGAAGGCTGGCAACGCAGACTGGTACTTCAATGCCCTGGCTGGTGTGAAGGTTAACCTCGGCAAGACTCACAAGAGCAAGGAGGTGAAGAAATGCTGCGGCGAGACCAAGGTTATCGAGCGTATCATCGAGAAGGTGGTAGAGAAGCCCGTAGAGAAGCCCGTAGAGAAGATCGTAGAGGTAGAGAAGGCCATCGAGCCCCTCCGTCGCGACATCTTCTTCGTAATCCGTGGTTCACAGGTTGCTCAGTCTGAGATGCCCAAGGTAGAGGACGTAGTGGAGTACCTCAACAAGTACCCCAACGCTACTGTTACCATAACTGGCTATGCTGACAAGGGCACCGGTAACGCTAACATCAACAAGGGCTACGCTCTGAAGCGTGCTCAGGTGGTAGCTGACCTCCTCACCAAGACCTACGGCATCTCTTCAAGCCGTATCAAGGTGGATTCTAAGGGTGACACCGTACAGCCTTACGCTGAGAACAACAAGAACCGCGTGACTATCTGTATCGCTCAGTAATCCCCGCGATTATAAGCTAACTAATTACTAATACCGCCCCTATGCATGCCGGTCTACACCGGCGTGCATAGGGACGGGTTTTTCATAAAGCGGATGAAAAAATCATTACTCTCTCTTATCCTTACCTATGCAATGGCCACCACAGCCAGTGCACAGTACACCACCGATGGCTTCTACCGCATCCAGAATCTGGGTTCGGAGCGCTATGCCTACCTCACCGACAATACCGGTAGCTACGACATGGTGCGCGACCAGGGTGACATCAACGCCGTGCAGATGTGGTCGACTGCTTCGCGCAGCTACTTCAGCGATCCCTCTTCGCTCATCTACATCCAGCAGGTCGGTGCCTCACTGTATGACCTCAAGGGTCAGGGCATGAGTCTCCATCAGCTCACCAATGAGTATGTCACTGTGCGCGAGACCAGCACCGGCAGCGGCGAGTATTACGTCTATGCCACCAAGTCGGGTGTGAGCAAGTATCTGGGCGACAGCGAGACTGCTGACCTCGACAAGGGCAACTTCTCTACTTCGGCTCAGGGCGACAACAAACTGTGGTATGTACACCAGCTCGACAATTCATCCTCTGACAACTACTTCGGATTGAAACCCATTGTTTGCGTAGCTGACAAGCATTATTATCCCCTCTACATCGCCACCCCCTTCTATCTCACTGGCGATATGAAGGCTTACACCATCAAGACCGTTGGCCATGGCATGGCAGTCATCAGCGAGGTGACCGGCCTCATGCCTGCCTTCACCCCCCTGCTCATCGAGTGCACATCCGACAATGCCATCGACAACAAGATCGACCTCGTTGGTGCTGTCGAGACTTCACCCCTTGCGGGCAATCTCCTCTCGGGCGTACTCTTCTGCAATGAGTCGCGTGCCACCAAGGACCACACCGGTTTGTCGGAGAAGGCTATCACACAGTTCAACCCCGCCACCATGCGTCTCCTGGGCATCACCTCTGAGGGCCGTCTGGGCTTCGTGAGCACCAGCGACCAGCTCTACGATGCTAAGCGTGTGGTAGGTGGCGCTCCTCTCGGACTCTGTCTCCCCGCCAACCAGGCCTACCTGCCCGTACCCGAGGGCACTGAGGCAGAGGTCACCATCGTCACTCAGGAGGAGTACGACGACTTCATGAGCGCTATCGGCGACATCAAGCCCCAGGCTGCTGACGCTCCCCTCTACAACCTCAATGGTGTGCGTACCGATGCCACCAAGCACGGCATCTACATCAAGGGAGGCAAGAAGTACACCAAGTAAACTGCGCCTCACACAGACATCACCTATCACCACTCACTACACCTACACATGATGAACTTGAAGACATTCCTCGCCTCCCTGCTGTGCATGGGCGTCCTGGCTACGGCACAGGCACAGAGGGCCAAAGGCTATTTCGACCATCTCGACCTTGGCATCACGGCTGGGTCTACAGGCGCTGGCTTCAGCGTCAGAACGCCCGTGGGCAAGTATGTCGATGTGCGCACCGGCTTCTCCTTCATGCCTCACTTCAAGTTCAACAGTGGCTACAACATCGTCGTGGGTGGTGAGCGCGAGAACAGCACCGGTACACCAGGCAATACCAAGATAGAGCAGATGTTGGGCTTCCTCCACGACCTCACGGGCTACACCGTGGACGACCGTGTGGACATGACCAAGCAGGCCACCATGTGGCACTACAATCTGCTCTTCTCCTACAAGCCTCTGCGCCACTTCGACAATGAGTGGAGCAGGAAGCTCTCCAATCTCCACCTCACCGTGGGCTTCTATGCAGGGCCCAAGAAAGTAGGGCGCGCCTTCAACTTCTCCGAGGAGGCCCCCACGCTCACTGCTGTGGGCATCTACAACAGCCTCTATGAGAAGGTGTGCAAGGAGCAGCCCCTCTTCGCGAGCGGTACGCTGCCCGAGGTGTGGCTCGACCCCGCCATGAATCAGCGCATAGCCTCCATGGGTATGATGGGTGCGCGCCTCGGTGCTTTCCCCGATGGCGACAATGCCGTCGTGGTGCCCGACGAGAATGGCGTGCTCAAGGCGCGCATGGTGGCAGGCTGGAGCCTTCGTCCCTATTTCGGAGTAGGGTGGGAGAAGCGCCTCCTCCACGACCGCATGGGCCTCACTGTCGATGCGGGATGCTTCATTTGGGGTGGTTCGCCCAAGCTCCTCATCGACAATGTCTACAAGACCAACTTCCGCCGTGATGGCTACGACCTCGTGTCGTGGAAGTGGCAGAACACCGTCACGGGCGACGTCGTCACCACTGCCCCCTACGCCAGCCGTCCCCAGGCCACCGAGGGCCGCTACAAGCGCCTCACCGATGCCGAGGGCAACCCCGTCTTTGGCATGTCGCAGTCGCAGACCATCGATATGTGTTCGGACATCGATGTCACCCGCAAGGACATCAGCGGTCTGGTCAATATGGTGCAGAAGATGCGCGTCTATCCCGTGCTCAACATCACCCTCTCCTACCGTCTGTATTAGCAGCCGCCCCATATCACACACCAATCCCCGTAAACCAAGGCAATAGCCCGAGTTTACGGGGATTGTTTGTTCTTCCTGCGTCGCGGAAAGCGCTTGTTGTGTCTAAGCCACCCGTACATACAGAGCGTAGCGGAGGATGTGCGGGAGAGGGGCTTTTTGTTATCTTTCCCTTACAGGGGCAGGAAATGAGGTGTCGTATAACGTAGGGGTAACCCCCTACGCTATTTTATTTGGCGCCTACAGCGCCCTCTCTGACTTGTATCGAACAGATTCTAACTATAGAAACTTGTATATAAAACTATCCTAATGACCGATATGGGTTTAATTCCTCATTTCTTATGTGTCATTCAGAAGTTAAAGTCATCAAATGTCACACAGAATTACTGATAATGATGTATCTTTGCATCCTGAATGTCCACCTTATGGGTACCGACAACGATAGATCACCTAAAATCTCCATCTCATGAAGATCCTCCCATACACCATGTTCTGTTTCCTTGTGCTTTGTGCTGTCTGTTCAGCCACAACGAGTTTTCGTCGTACAGAAGCCAGGATTGCACAGGATGTCAACCAAGCCTTGCAACAGACACTTGCCCAAATGTCCGGACATGTTGTGACGCAAGACACCATCCAGTGCTACCGCAATTTCCTCACCATCCCCCAATTGAGGGACACTGCCGGCATAGCTATGCGCACTGTGCGTAGAGATGAACGGCTGGAAACAGAATTGGTGGCAGAGGCAAACTGTAGTTTCTCGACAACCTTTAGGATGTCAGACCAAAGGGCCTCTGCGTCTTTCCTCATGGCCTCTCTTTTGTGGTTGCTTGGCTCCATGTGGTATGTCAGGAGAAACAAGCCCCAGTACATCGCTCGTGGTGTGTCTTATGGTGGTATCATATTCTGTGACGATAAGTTTGCAACGCAATCAGGCGAGCCTATCCATCTCACCCCCATGCAGCACTCTCTGTTGGAGATGTTCATGACGACAGATACCCACACATTGTCAAAGCAGGATATTTGCGATCGTTTGTGGCCCAAGAAACCTGATGCCAGCGACACCCTCTATACCCTGATACGTCGTATCAAACCTGTCATAGAGTGCCACAGCAACCTTAAGATTGAATCAGACAGAGGCAAGAGCTATGCTTTAGTGCTCAGATAGTTAGCCTGCTGTCAGCGAGATGTCAGACAAATGTCAGCCTGATAAGTTGGCCCTTTGGATTCGTTAGGCCATCTTTGCACCATAAATCTGAATTGGTGCAACAATGAAACGTTTATTTCTTATCCTCTCTTTCCTCTCACTTGCATGCTGTGCTTATGCTCAGGATGTGGGCAACTCTGTCACGCTCGATGAGGTGACGGTACATGCTGCCAAGGTGGTCAGCAGGCCTGACGGCGTGACACTCTATCCCACCGGGGCGCAAAAGGCAGCAGCGAGCAATGGTTATAATCTCCTACAAAAGCTCTCCTTGCCCAATCTACGTATCGACGATGCAGAGCATACCATTGCTGCCATCGATGGCAGGGGGGCTGTGCAGCTCCGCATCAATGGCATCGTGGTGGATAAACAGGAAATGCTTGCACTCAATCCAAAGCTGATACAGAAGGTTGACTTCATCGACAATCCTGGTCTCCGTTATGGCGAGGACATTGCCTACGTCATCTGCATCACCACACGCAGAGCTGATAGTGGATACACTCTCGGCGCTGATCTGTCCTCCAGACTCACCCAACAGAAGGTCGATGCCATGGTGTATGCTAAATGGTACCGTGGCAAGAGCGAGTGTACGCTATCCTATGATGTAGGCAGTAACCGCATCAAGGATGACAAAAGTTATCAGCTGGCCCAATACACGCTAAACGATGGCAGCACTCGCACTATCGAGCGCAATGACATTGAGATGCTTCGCAAGTCTGTGGCTCACAATGCCAAACTGACCTACAACTGGGCCGACAGCACCACGACAGTATTTCAGGCATCTGTGAGCGAACGTCTGAATAACACTCCCGACAACTACAAGCGGACAGATATTATTGATGGCAGCAGTCATTACCTTGCCACCAGTCGTGACAACAGTAAGGTCTGCTCCCCCGTGCTCGACATCTATTTTTTCCGACAACTTACTCCCCGACAGTCCGTCACGGCCAATGCAGTCGGTACTCACATCTCATCCACAGCAGGTAGTTTCAATGATGAGGGCACCCCTTATCGTTACGAGGTGGAGGGCCAATCCTCCTCTTTACTCTCAGAGGTGCTTTATGAGCAACATCTGAAGCCATTCACTCTTTCTACTGGATTGAGCTATAGTTACAAGCACACGTGTAACTACTATCTGGGCGATGCCTCTGCCTTCACAGAGATGGACAATAGCAGACTGTATGCCTTTGCCGAAATCAAAGGCATGTTCCACCAGCTGCGCTATACGCTGGGCGCTGGTGTGAGCTATATTCACAACAAGCAAAATGCTCATAAATACGATTTTGGCACCTTTCGCCCCAAACTTTCTCTTGCCTACACTTTCAAGGGTGGTGTGCAGTTGAGCTATTCCATAGTAGTGCAGGACAGAGTGTCGCGTATTGCAATGACCAATGATGCCACCATACGCACCAACAGCATGGAGTGGACAGTAGGCAATCCAGACTTGAAGCCCTCGCGTGATGTTGTGCAACAGCTACGTTTGGCGTACAACAATACTCGTTGGCAGACATCCCTCGACGGCTACTATAAGATGTGCTTGAGGCCCAACATGGCTCACTATGAGCGAACACAAGATGATCACTTCATCTATACGCAGATGAATCAAAAAGGGATTAATGCCTTGAATGTCATGGTCTATGCCGGCTACTGGGTTGTGCCCGAAAAACTGCAAGTGGCAGCAAATGGGGGATTGTTTCGTTGCTTTAATTATGGCAATGACTACACCCACTGCTACACCTCCTGGTTTTATGTGGGCAGCATAACTGCCTATCTCGGCAACTTTACATTGCAAGGATATATCGACAACGGAAGCCGCTTCCTGGAGGGAGAAGCCAAGGGCTATAGCGGTGCCTATGCCGCTCTGAAGGCGGCATACAAGTTGAAGGATTGGCAGTTCTCCCTCACGTGGGCCAATCCTCTCAATAGCCATTACAAACTGTATGAGAACGAGTTGCTCAACCGCAACCTCTATAAGTACACCATAGGTTATTCCCCAAGCTTAGGCAATCAGATTTCGCTCAATCTCTTCTGGCGATTTAGTCGGGGAAGCAGACACAAGTCTGTAGCAAAGAGGATAGCCCTAAGCGATACGGACAACGGTATCATGAAGTAGTCCCTACACGAGGGGCGAAGATGGCATTTCGGAGGCTTTTCGTACCTGATACTCGAATTTGTCGAAGTGCCTGTAGCCCATTGTGGTCAGCAGTGTGATTACAACGCCTTGCTTACTTTTTTACACGATAACCTACAGAAATAATCATGCCAAGGTTGAAATACTCTATCGCTTGCTCTTGAGTAACCCCTTCCACACGACCATAATTCTTGGTATTCAAAATTTTGCGACTACCGATTCTCCCTCCAATTCCTCACGCAAGGCATTATTTATATGTTTTGCTATGGTCTTGTAATCACGACCATACAACTCTGCCATTTGCTGGCGATTCAGTCACATAGTCTCATTCTCCAACTTGACATCGAGCTGGATACTGCCATCCTGCGAGGTATATATTTCTATTGCATTAGCCATCCCTTGCATATCATTATGGTGTCTACACCTGTCCCCAGGTGCTGCGGTCGAGGTTGCGGTAGCTCACGGCCTCGCTGATGTGGTGCTTGAGCACGTGCTCCGAGCCCTCGAGGTCGGCTATGGTGCGTGCCACGCGGAGTATGCGGTCGTAGGCGCGTGCTGAGAGCTGGAAGCACTGCATGGCTCTGCGCAGAGTCTCGATGCCCTCAGCATCGGGCTCGGCATATTCGTGCATCAGTTTGCTGGTCATCTGCGCGTTGCAGTAGATGCCCTTGTGGTGGCGGAATCGCTCCTCCTGTATCCTGCGTGCCTTGATGACACGCTCACGGATCACGCTGCTCGGTTCGCCCTTGGGGGCTGTAGATAGCTCCTGAAAACTGAGCGGCACGATTTCGCACTGGATGTCGATGCGGTCCATCAGCGGGCCAGAAATCTTGCCCATGTAGCGCTGTATCTGTCCCTCGGAGCAGATGCACTTGTGCGTGGGGTCGTTGTAGTAGCCACAAGGGCAAGGGTTCATGGAGGCTACGAACATGAAGTTGGCTGGGTAGCTGACCGAGTATTTGGCGCGCGAGATGTTGATGACCCTGTCTTCGAGGGGCTGGCGCAGCACTTCGAGTACGGAGCGTGTAAACTCGGGCAGCTCGTCGAGGAAGAGCACTCCATTGTGGGCCAGACTAATCTCGCCGGGGTGTGGATTGGTGCCACCTCCGCAGAGTGCCACCTGCGATATGGTGTGGTGGGGGCTGCGGAAGGGGCGTGTGGCTATGAGCGACGTCTCGCTCCTGAGGGTGCCCGACACGGAGTGTATCTGTGTGGTCTCGAGGCTTTCGGCCAGCGTCAGTGGGGGCAGTATGCTGGGCAGACGCTTGGCCATCATGCTCTTGCCGCTGCCCGGAGGACCTATCATGATGAGGTTGTGGCCTCCTGCAGCTGCCACCTCCATGGCGCGCTTCACCTGCTGCTGTCCCTTGACGTCCTCGAAGTCTACGTCGAAGTGGTTCTGGTGTTCGAAGAATTCCTTGCGTGTGTCGATGATGGTGGGTTCGATGCTTGCCACCCCGTTGAGCAGATTGACCACCTCGCCCATCGTGGTGGCTCCATAGACCTTCAGCTTGTTGACCACGGCAGCCTCGCGCACATTCTGTATGGGCACGATGAGTCCCTCGTAGCCCAGTTCGCGTGCCTTGATGGCTATGGGCAGTGCGCCCTTGATGGGGTGTAGGGTGCCGTCGAGGCTCAGTTCGCCCACCATCATGAAGCGAGCCAGACGGTCCATGTCCTTGATGTTGCCATCGAGGGCCAGCATACCTATGGCTATGGGGAGGTCGTATCCGCTGCCCTCCTTTTTGATGTCAGCGGGAGCAAGGTTGATGGTGATGCGCTGTGCAGGACTGGTGTAGCCGCTGTTGTATATGGCAGCCATGATACGTTCATGGCTTTCCTTCACGGCATTGTCGGGCAGTCCTACGAGGTAGAACTGCGTGCCTGGTGCGGAGTTGACCTCCACGGTGATGGGGATGGCATTGAGTCCGGTGACAGCTGCGCCGTATGTTTTTACAAGCATTCGATTTCTGGTGTTTAGGTTTTAGGTCGCTTCGCTTTTGGGGCTTTAGGTATAAGGGGGCGAGGCGATGTATCGCCTCGAATGGTGGCTTTCGCCTCAAAGTCTGTCGAGTTCGGGCTGTATGTCGCGGCTGAAGTTGCTGCTTGCGGCCACGATCTTGCCCTGTGGGTCTACCAGGATGGAGTAGGGGACGGAGCGTATGCCAAGCTTCTTGATGTATGGGTTATGCCATCCCTTGAGGTTGGCTATGGTGGGCCAGTCGTTGGTGTTCATGCCTGCCTGTAGCAGGTTGTGGTCGTTGTCGAGACTGATGGTGAGCACGTCCATGTTGCTGAGTCGGCCCTGGTCTTTGAGCCGTCTCACATTAAAGAATACGTTGTTGTTGGTGCTCTGCCATCCAGCCCATACCACGAGGAGCAGGTGTCGGCCTTTGTAGTCGGTGCTCTTGTGTGTGTTGCCCTTGGTGTCCTTCAGACTGAATGGGGGCAGTGTCTTGCCCTTTTCGAGTTGCTTTTGGGCTTTGGATGCCTTGACATACTTGCCCAGGGTCATGTTGTCGGGCTGTGCCTCTGCCATGAGCATGAGCAGCGAGTCGGTAGTGGTTTTGGTGGATGTGGTGCTGTTGTGGCAGTATTGCTTGTATACTTCGAATGCCACGGGTGATGCGGCATTGTCGCGTATGAAATCCTTGGCGGCTTCCTGTATGGAGTCGCCTTGGGTGAGTGTGTTGATGTAGAGACGGAATCGAGTGTAGAGTTTGTTCTCCTTGTTGCCTTCGATGCGTACGTTGCGCAGGTCCTGTGCGTCTCCCTTGAGTGTGATTTGGTCGCCGCTGTGCCCCCACACCACGATGCTCTCCATGTTGGGGTATACGATGCGGTAGGTGGCCTGGTCTTTGAGGTTGCATACGAAGCGGAATGCCTCGTGGTCAAACTGCAGTGTGTCCACGCGGTCCATTCCTCCGTCGGTGCTGGTGATGAGGAATATCTCTTCGGTGACACCCTTCAGTTCGCCCTCAAGACAGAACTTGCCTTTCTGCCCGCCACAGGCGGCGAGCAGGAAGGCAAGTGTCAGTATGGGTATACTCTTGATGAGTCTGGTCATTACTTCACGAGGTTGGCAATAGCACTGGCGAAGTTGCTGAACTCGAGGTCGTTGGCAGCGCGCTTAGCGTAGCTGCTGTCGGCCTTGATAGCCTCGCGGAGGTTGCTTACCACGTTGTTGGCATCGTTGTTGCGTGCAGCGAGCACAGCCTTGAGGTAGCTGGTGGTAGCGTCGCCGCTCTTGATAGCCTGGAGGGTGTTGCGTGCAGCGGCATAGTCCTTGTTGAGGATCTGTGCCAGGGCAGCGCTGTTGGTGTTGACGCCGGCCAGCTGCTTGGCAGCCTGAGCGTAGTTACCCTTGGCGATGTTGAGGTTGCCGAGCATCTCGCTGTAGCCGTTTGCACCGCTGCTGGCTGAGAGAGCGCTCTCGGCTGCGGTCACGTTGCGGGTGAGCAGAGCGCTGAGGGCCTTGTTGACGCCCACCTCAGATGCGCCCTTGTTGAGCTTGGTGGCCTTGGCGAGGAGCTCCTCTGCCTTGTTGAGGTTGCCCTCCACGAGGTTGAGCTGTGCCAGGTTGTTGTATGCACGGTAGTCGTTGGGATACTGCTTGATGGTCTTCTCATACCAGTCCTTCTTCTCGCTCTTGGTCTGAGCCAGCTTGTTGGCGGCATAGAGCATCTCCTCTACGCTGAGCTCCTTGGCGTTGCCCTTGATAGCCTCAGTGATCTGAGCGTCGCTGCGGCCGATTACCTGATAGTTGACAATCATGCGTGCACGACGCAACTCGGGCATGATACCCTTGGCAATCTCGGGATAGATGGCACCCATCTCCTTGATCTTAGCCTCGCGCTCCTCGGGGTCCTCGTACATAGAGAGTACGCGCAGGATGAGGTCCTTGTCCTGGAAGTTGCTCTGGCTGATGAGCTGCTGGAAGCCGTCCCAGTCCTCAGCGGTAAACTTGGTGGTCACGGTGCCGTCTACACCGATCTCCTTCATCTGCTTGCGCACGTAGTCGGTGCTCACGTTCTGACGCTTCTCAGCGAGCTTCTCGTTGAATGAGAACTTACCATCGGGGCTGGCGTATGCGCTCACCTCGATGTTCTGCAGGGCGCGCTCCTCAGCCTGGTCGTTAATCTCGCGGAGGATGTTGACCATATCCTTCACGTCGTTGCTCTTGAGCTCGCTGGCGCGGAGGGTAGCCTGTCCGATGAGGAACTTGATGGTGGCCTCTTGCTTCTGCTCAATCACGCGCTGGTAGGCATCAGCAGCGATGCTACCGTTCGAGCTCTTGAGGCATCCGCCGAGCAGTTCGCTGGTGCCGATCACGCCGTAGCCGATCTTCACGGGGCTCACCTTCTTCACCTTCTTGCCCACCTTGGCGTCAAAGCGTGCATAGAGGTCGCTGTTGAGCATATCCTCGTTGTAGGGGAAGGTAGCCTTCATGGTATAGTTGCCGCCCACCTTATACTTGATGGTGGTGTTGTTGTCCATTACCTTCTCGCCCTGGAAGGTAGCACCCTGAGCGGCGGTTTCGCCGTTGGCGTATACCAGTACGGGGTTGACAGTCACTACGGCCTTCTTCTTCATGTACTTCTCGGGGAAAGTACCGTTGATGGTGGCTACCACCTGGCCTCCGTGTACCTCGAGGGGAGTGGGGGTTACGTTGAAGTTGTCTGCAGAGAGATTGCCCAGCTTGCTGCAGCCGGTCAGTGCGATGGCAGATGATACTACCAGAGCGGGTAAAATAATTCTACGCATGTTGTTCCTTATAATAAATAATGAATGAAATTTTGGCGCAAAGGTAACTATTCGGGGGGGATTGTGCAAATAATTTGTTTTTATTTACTACTTTTGCCGCGCTAATTGAAAGGTAGATGTGGCTTTTTTCGCTTTCGCTCCTTCTTTTGATTAGTCCGATTAGTCTAATTAGCCCAATTGGCTACCTCAAAACCTCAATAAACCTCAACACTTCACTATGTTGTCAGAAATTGTATATCTTATCCTTGGCATCGCCCTCATCCTGGTTGGTGCCGACAAGTTTACGGATGGTGCCTGCGGGGCAGCGCGCCGTCTGCGTGTCAGCGAACTCATGATTGGCATGACGGTGGTGGCCTTTGGCACCTCGCTGCCCGAGTTTGTGGTCAGCCTCATGTCCTCTGTCCAGGGCAGTGCCGACATGTCGGTGGGCAATGTCGTGGGCAGCAATCTCTTCAACGCCCTCGTCATTGTGGGTGCCTCGGCCCTCGTGCTTCCCATGGCCCTCGAGCGCGCCACCATTCGCCGCGACCTGCCCCTTGGCGTCCTCTTCTCGTTCCTCTTCCTCCTGGCCTGCTTCTGCGATTCCTACATCTTTGGGGGCGACAATCAACTCTCGCGCCCTGACGGCATCCTCATCCTCCTCCTCTTCATGGCCTTTCTGGTGTATAGCATCCGCCAGTCACGCCGGGAGCAGTCCTCTGACGATACCTCCTCAGCCGAGCCCGCCATGCCCGTGTGGCGCATGCTGCTCTACATCGTCGTGGGTATTGCCGGCCTCGTCTTTGGTGGCAATATGCTCGTCGATGCCGCCACGGCCATAGCCCGCCAGATGGGCCTGAGCGAAACCATCATCGGCCTCACTATTCTGGCCGGAGGCACCTCGCTGCCCGAGCTCGCCACAAGCATCATCGCCGCCCTCAAGGGCAAGTCCTCGCTGGCCATAGGCAATGCCCTGGGCAGCAACCTCTTCAACATCGGTTTCGTCCTTGGTATCTGTTCCATCATCTCCCCCATGCGTATCTCCGGCATCACCCTCGCTGATGGCCTCGGGCTCGTGGGCAGCAGCCTCCTGCTCTATTGGGTCGGCTACACCGGCCGCAAGATACAGCGCTGGGAAGGCTTTCTTCTCCTTGCTGCCTACGTGGGCTACATCACATGCAAGATAGTAGGCTGATAAATATAAAGGGGATGGTAAAGGGTGGAGGCTGCAACACGCCCCTCTTAGGACGTGTTGCGGCTCACCATCTTTTTATTTATTTAATTTAAGTTTCGGGAGTTCCTAACTCACCATTTTGTATTTGTATAATTCGCA
>CALZKW010000043.1 GCA_945788095.1 uncultured Prevotellaceae bacterium
ATAATTATTTCTGTTTGTTCCGTTGTTCCAAAATCTCCCCGCTAAACCATAATTTACCCAGGGGTATGCCCTACTCAAAAAAGACCCATATCTCAGCACAACAAGACCCATATCCTGATAGTGCTAAGACCCATATTCTGTCACGTTAAGACCCATATATAAAATCGACTACAGTAATATGCCACAATCTGCCATAGCACTATCCTCCCACTGGACATAGTGCAATCCTCTTACTCCTCGATGTGTGCCACGCGATTGGGCTGGTGGGATATACACAACACACGCGAGCACCACAGCAGCCTCTGGCCGCCATGGTGCTCGCGTGTGTATATATTATAGAATGGTACTTTAGCTCGGTTTCATAGGTATTAGAACCTACGACGGTGTCTACTTGTTGTCCTCGATGATGTACATCTTGTCGTTGCGGCGCACTTTGGTGGGGAGCGCTATGCTGATGTACTGGCCCTTCTTGGCCACATCCACGGGCTTGAGGTCGAAGCGGATCTCCTCGGCCTCGGCATAGAGGGCGCCTGTGGTGGGACCCGTGATGAGTATCTTGGCGCCACGGGGCAGTTCGCAGGCCTCAATCTTGAATTCGGCCACGCCAATCTTCGAGAACCAGCGTATCACCTTGCCGCAGTAGCGCTTGCGCTCCGTGGCGTCGCTGCCGTGCTTGGTGGTCCACTCGCCCAGGCGCTGTCCCTGGTAGTAGCCGTCCCAGAAGCCGCGGTTGAAGACACGGGCGAGGCGCTCGTCCCACTGATCTTTCTTCTCATCGGTGAAGGTGCCGTCGAGCACACTGCGGATGGCCTCATCGTAGCAGCTCACCACGGTCTGCACATATTCAGCTCCGCGTGCACGGCCCTCTATCTTGAAAACCCTCACGCCGGCCTCCATCATCTGGTCGATGAAGCGCAGCGTCTTGAGGTCCTTGGGGCTCATGATGTACTTGTTGTCGATGTCGAGTTCGATGTCCGTCTCGCGGTCCCTGACCGTGTATGAGCGGCGGCATATCTGCATGCACTCACCGCGGTTGGCCGAGCGGCCCATGTTGTGGAGGCTCAGGTAGCACTTGCCGCTGATGGCCATGCAGAGGGCACCGTGGCAGAACATCTCGATGCGTATCTGCTTGCCGCTGGGGCCACAGATGTTCTCCTCCACGATGTGGCGGTAGATGTCGGCCACCTGGTGTACGTTGAGCTCTCGGGCCAACACGACCACGTCGGCAAACTGGGCATAGAATCGGAGCGCCTCGATGTTGGAGATGTTGAGTTGAGTGCTCAGATGCACCTCCTGCCCTATCTTGTTGCAGTAGGTCATCACGGCCACATCCGAGGCTATCACGGCGCTGATCTCAGCCTCCTTGGCGGCATCGAGTATGCGGCGCATCATGTCGAGGTCCTCGCCATAGATGATGGTGTTGACCGTCAGATAGCTCTTCACACCGCAGCGGCGACACTCCTCGGCGATGCGGCGGAGGTCGTCGATGGTGAAGGTGGATGCGCTATGGGCACGCATGTTGAGATTCTCGATACCAAAGTAGATGCTGTCGGCTCCTGCACGCAGGGCAGCAGCCAGACTCTCGGGCGACCCCACGGGGGCCATTATTTCAAAATCCTTTCTTGTCATTGTCTGTAGCATGTTGGTCTGATGAGACGGGGGGCTTACTGTGCCTCCTCCAGTTTGTGGAGCAGTTCGCGCGTCTCCTCCATGATGGCATAGAGCTCGTCGGTGGTCTCTGCGCGGAGCATGCGGATGCGCGTCTCGCGGAAATTGGGGATGCCCTTGAAGAGGGGTGACGCTGCTAAATGGCGTCGCACGTGGAGGATGCCGCGATACTCGTCGATGCGCTCCACGCTGGTGGCCACCTGCTGACGGAGCACGTCCATCTTCCAGTCCACATCCAACACCGTGCGAGGCAACTCGGGATTGAGATACTCCTTGATCTCGCGGAATATCCAGGGGCGGCCAAAGGTGGCGCGGCCCACCATGACGGCATCCACACCGTAGCGGTCGAAGCACTCCTTGGCGCGCTCGGCCGAGGTAATGTCGCCATTGCCTATGATGGGGATGTGCATGCGGGGATTGTTCTTCACCTCGCCTATCAGCGTCCAGTCTGCCTCGCCCTGGTACATCTGCGAACGGGTGCGTCCGTGGATGGTGAGGGCCTTGATGCCGCAGTCCTGCAACTGCTCTGCAAGGTCGACGATGATGCGGTGGTCGTGGTCCCATCCGAGGCGTGTCTTGACGGTCACGGGGGTATTGGGCACGGCGTCGACCACCGCGCGTGTCATCTCGAGCATCAGGGGCACATTCTGCAGCATACCTGCACCGGCACCCTTGCCCGCCACGCGCTTCACGGGGCAGCCGAAGTTGATGTCGAGCACATCGGGATGGGCCGACTCGACCACAATCTGAGCCGCCTCGCGCATGGCATCCACAAAGCGTCCGTAGATCTGTATGGCCACAGGGCGCTCGTCAGGACTCACCTGAAGCTTCTCGACGCTGCGGTTGACCTGACGGATGAGGGCATCGCTCGACACAAACTCTGAATAGACCATCGAGGCTCCCATCTGCTTGCACAGCAGGCGGAAGCCTATGTCGGTGACGTCCTCCATGGGAGCCAGGAAGACGGGATATCTGTCTGTAAGATTGAGATTACCTATCTGCATGTACGATGGTGTTTAGTTGGCTTTCGCCTTAAAGGCCAAGGCATACATCTTCATCTGCTTGAGCATGGCCAGGAGACCATTGCTGCGGGTGGGCGAGAGATGCTCGCGCAGACCGATACGCTCGATGAAGTAAAGATCGGCAGCGAGGATGTCGTCGGGAGTCTGGCCATCAAATACGCGGATGAGCAGGGCCACGATGCCCTTGACGATGAGCGCATCGCTCTCTGCCTGGAAGTGGATGTGTCCGTCCTCGAGGTCGGCCTGCAGCCACACGCGGCTCTGGCAGCCCTCTATCAGGTTGGACTCCGTCTTGTACTTCTCGTCGAGCGACTGCTGCTCGCCACCCAGGTCGATGAGCAACTGGTATTTGTCCATCCAGTCGTCAAAGTCGCAAAACTCCTCTATTATCTCGTCTTGTATTTCGTTGATCGTCATCTTGCTGATATATTATGGTTATTGTCTGTGTCGCGCATTATTCGCCGGCGGCTGTCATGGCGGCATCGTTGTAGATCATCTGCAGCACACTCTGGCCCACAGCCTTCAGCACGGCGGGATCGATATTCTCGGGGGTGTCCTGCGTGGTGTGCCATGTGGGACCAAAACTGATGCCCGTGGTCACATTGGGCACAATATCGATGCATGGGATGCGGGCAATGGTGTTGACCTTGACGTGGTCGTCGATGAGCTGGCCTCCCTCGCGGTCCTGGAAGAGATCGCCATAGCCCAACTGCTTGGCTAACTGCCACAGGATATCATTGACGGGGCGTGCGAAGTACATCGAGACGCCTTCCTTGGCAAAGTAGGTGCCCTTGCCGCCCACCATATCGAGCAGGATGCCAAAGCGTGCACCATAGCCGTTCATGTAGGCCTGCTCAGCCCAGTAGGCCGAACCGAGGCACCACGTGTCGCTCGTGTCCACCGTGTCATTCTCGGCCCACTCGGGAGCACCCATATCCTCGGCGTCAAAGCACACGAAGTCGATGCCCGTCGTGATGGGCATCTGCTGGATGGCACGTGCCAACTCGAGCATCACAGCCACACCGCTCGCACCATCGTTGGCTCCGAGGATGGGGGTGTGGTGCTTCGACTCGTCAGCATCCTGGTCGGCCCATGGGCGCGAATCCCAGTGGGCACAGATGAGCAGTCGGTCGAGATTGTCGGGATTGAGGCTGGCTATAATATTGCGCATTGGGAGGCGCTGACCATCAAAGCGGGTCAACTCCGCCTTCTGCTCCGTAACGGTAAGGCCGAGGCGCTCAAACTCCTTGATGAGATAGTCGCCACACTGCTGGCTCGCCTGCGAACCCGTGACACGAGGACCGAAGTCGCACTGGGCCTCAACCCAACGCATGGCGCTGTCGCCACTGAATACGGGTGTCTTGGCAAGGGCTATCGTGTCGATGGTCTCACGCTCGCCTGTCTGGCTTTTCTGCTGCTTGCAACTGCCCACTGAGAGCATGGCGCATGCAGCAAGTATAGGAATAAACAGTTTCTTCATTATCATAATTGCCCCTCGGGGCGTATTGGTCATACTTAGGCTTATCGGACTATTCTCTGCTCCCCTGCACCTGGCGCATCACCCTGAGGAAGTTCTCGCCCCAGAGTTTGCGGATGTCGGCAGGTGAGTAGCCTTCGCTGCGGAGCAGACGGGTGAGGCTGATCACCTCGCTGGCATTGGCAAATCCGCTCACGCCTCCATCGCCGTCGAAGTCGGTGCCGATGCCCACGTGGTCGATGCCCATCACACGGACGGCATGATTGATGTGGCGCACAAAGTCGCGTACAGAGGCGGGACCATCCTTGACGAGGAATCCCTCGTAGGCAGTAATCTGCATCACGCCGCCTCGCTGAGCCAGGGCACGCATCTGCTCGTCGGTGAGGTTGCGGGGATGGTCGCACAGGGCCTTGCAACTGCTGTGGCTGCACACGATGGGCTGGGTGCTGACCTCGAGGGCGTCCCAGAAGCTCTTCTCGTGGGCGTGACTCATATCGACCATCATGCCCACACGATTCATCTCTCTCACCACCTCGCGGCCAAAGTCGCTCAGGCCTCCGTGCTCCTCATTGCCCTTGCGGGCCGAGTCGCAGATGTCGTTGTCGCCATTGTGGCAGAGGGTCATGTAGACCACTCCCCTATTGCGGAAATGCTCCACAAGACTGAGGTCGCGGCCGATGGCATACCCGTTCTCTATGCCGAGCATGATGGCTCGCTTGCCTGCTGCCTTGATGGCATAGAGGTCGTCGGGAGTGCGCGCTATAGCCACACCGTCCCGGTTACCATCCACCATTTCTTCTATCTGGTCGAGTATGCGGCCTGCCCACGCTGAGGCTTCGGCCAGCGACTTGTCATCGCGCTCTCCCTGGGGCAAGTAGGCCACCATGATGCTGGCATCAAGGCGCCCCTCGTTCATCTTATGGAGGTCTACGAGTACACGTTCGCCTCTCATGGCAAACATCTGGGCATTGCTCATGGGCTGCTTGGCATCGGGGCGAAGGCCACTGCCAATGAAATACATGGGGGTGTCGCAATGACTGTCGAGCGAGAGCATCGCATCGTGCAGACGCTTGGCCTCGGCAAAGCTATCAGCCTCGCCTACCAGCCATCTGAAGAGAGGCAGCATGGAGTCGTCGCCCTGCACGGTGAGACACTCTGGATGCCATTGCACACCGAGTATGCTCTTGTGCTCCGTGCTCTCGACAGCCTCGATGATGCCATCCGTGGCCCATGCACATGCTCGCAGATGCGGACCAGGATCGCTCACCGCCTGATGGTGGAAACTGTTGACGGCTATTTCCGTCTCGCCCATCACCCTGTGCAACAGACTATCCTCGGCCACACTGACCGTGTGGCTGCAATGGTTGCGTGCCAAGTCTTGCGAGTGGCGTATGGTCTTGGCCGTATGCTGGGTGTGGATGTCTTGATAGATACTGCCTCCCATGACGCAGGCCAACATCTGTATGCCACGGCAGATGCCCAGGATAGGTATCTGGCGGTCGAGGGCAAAGCGTATGGTCAGCAACTCAGACAGATCGCGCTTGGCATTGATGCCATGGAGCTCTCTGACGGGTTGCTCGCCTACGAAGAGGGGATTCATGTCGGCTCCTCCTGAGAGCACGAGGCCGTCGAGGGAATCGAGGGTGCTGACGATGGCATCCACGTCTTCATGGGGAGGAATGATGACAGGCGTACCTCCTGCTGCCAGTATCGACTGATAGTAGGGGGCATTGAGGCAGCATGTGCCGTCCTGCGATGAGTAGTTGCCTGTGATGCCTATGAGGGGCTTGCGGCGGGTGGCTGGATAGGTGCTGTTCACCTGGCGATACTGCCCAAGCCAGTCGAAGCGCTTTATACTCATACCTTAATATATATATACGATAGCTGTTGTTGTGTGTCGTAAACCGAAGGGGATGAGCTATGCTCTGCCTGCAGATTGGTCCACCCAGGGCGGAGGCTCATTCCGCCCCCGACTGGGGAGTGAACACCTCACTAACTGGAGAGGATATAAGCCCCAACTGAGGAGAAAAAATTCTCCAACTGGCGCTCATCCGCTTCCTTTACTGCAGCCAAAATGGCTCCTGCAGGATTTTTATACGTCCTCGAGCTTAGGCTGCGCCTCCTTGTGCTGCACGCCGATGGGCACCTCCTTCTTGATGCTCTGCTTGAGCGAGATGAGGGTCTCGGTGGCCACTACTCCTGGGATTTCCTGCATACGGTCGTTGAGGAGTTCCATGAGGTGGTTGTTGTCGCGGGCATAGAGCTTCACGAGCATGGTGTAGGGACCGGTGGTGAAGTGGCACTCCACGATTTCGGGTATCTTCTGGAGCTGATCCACTACGCCCTTATACATACTGCCTCGCTCAAGGGTGATGCCCACATAGGTGCAGGTGTTGTAACCAAGGCTATTGGGATTGACATGGTATCCGGAACCGATGATGACTCCCATGTCGATGAGGCGCTGTACGCGCTGATGGATTGCGGCACGACTTACGCCACACTCTGCTGCCACGTCCTTAAAGGGGATACGTGCATTGTTTGAGATGATTTCAAGAATCTTCTTGTCAAGATTGTCTATCTTTTCCATAGCATTATATTAAAAAGCATAGCAAAAGTAGGCAAAAAAAACGATATTAGTCGCATTTCGACATAAAAAAAGGCATCAAACTCGATATTTGATGCCTTTTAGATATTAAAATGTTATTTCTACTTCACAATCTCAAGCAACTCGACCTCGAAGACGAGTGTTGAGAAGGGAGGGATCTTGCCGCTCTGACGCTGACCGTAGCCGAGCTCCTGGGGGATGTAGAGCATCCACTTGCTGCCCACGGGCATCATGGTGAGGGCCTCTGTCCAGCCCTTGATGACCTGGCTGCATCCGAAGGTGGCTGGCTGACCGCGCTTGTAGCTGCTGTCAAACTCGGTGCCGTCGATGAGTGTGCCGCGGTAGTGCACCTTGACACGCTGCTGTGCGGTGGGCACCTCGCCGGTGCCCTGGGTGAGCACCTTGTACTGGAGGCCGCTCTTGGTGGTCTTCACGCTGTCCTTCTTGGCATTCTGGGCCAGGAAGTCGACACCGGCCTTACGGTTAGCGCCATACTTGCGCTCCATATTGACCTTCTCATAGTACTCCATCTGCTTACGCACGATGGTCTGGATGCTGTCGTCGGTGATGGCGAGCACATCGTCCTTGCCGGTGATGCCGGCGCGGAAACCTGCGATGAACTGCTCCTTGTTGAGGATGTCAACGCTGTCGTTGATCTGCTTGCTGATCTGGGGCATCATCTGGGTCTCCACCTGTGAGCGGATCTCCATGCCGGCCAGACGGGCCTTCATCTTCTTGTCCGCCTCGCTCATCTCGCCCTGGTCGAAACCGGCGAGGAAGTCGGCCATGTAGGCAGGCTCAACGCCGTAGCGCTGAGCGAGGTACTGCTGCAAGCCCTGGGTGTTGGCCTTGCCGAAAGCATAGCTGAAGACATCCACGCTGACGGTATCAACCACCTCAACGGGGGCGGCAGCCTTCTTGGTCTTCTTCTTAGCCTTAGCGCCAGCTGTGAGACTCATGCTCACAGCAAGCGCCATCATGAGATACTTGGCGTACTTCATGGCCGTGGATTATTTAGCGGGTACGATTTCAGCCTCGGGGAGGTTATCTGCCTTGGGGGCAGCATCCTTGAGGATGTCGATGAGCTCTACGGTGAATACGAGAGCAGAGAAGGGCTTGATCTGGCCCATGTCCTGCGAACCGTAAGCCTGCTCCTGGGGGATGTAGATAACCCACTTGCTACCTACGGGCATGTTGGTGAGGGCAGTGCGGAAACCAGGCATTACCTGTGCGAGAGGCATCTCGGCGGGCTGGTTGCGCTTGTAGCTGCTATCGAATACGGTGTCGTTGATGAGCTTACCCTCGTAGTGGATCTTCACCTTGTCGGTAGCCGCGGGCTTGTTGCCATTGCCTTCCTTCTCCACCTTGTAGTAGATGCCGTCGCTGAGAGCCTTCACACCCTCCTGCTTAGCAACCTTGGCCATGAAGGCCTCGTTCTCCTTCTTGTATGCGCCATACTCCTTCTCCATGCGGCGATTGTTGATCTTGGTCATGATGGCCTGTGAGAGTGAGTCTACGCCATTCTTGTCGAGCTTAGCGTTGCCCTTGGCAGCTGCTACGAAACCAGCAACGAAGTCTGCGAAGTTGGCCTTGTTGATAGAGTCGTTGGGACCATAAATCTGCTGGGTGAGACCCTGAGGAGCCTGCGAACCAATCTGGAAACCTACTGATACACCTGCATAGTATGCCTTCTTCTTGGCATCGCCACCGAGGTTGGCACCGTCTACAAAACCGCGGAGCAACTCATCCACGAGGGTGCTGTCGAGCTCCATCTGCTGCATGTAGCCCTCGATACCATTGCTCTGCTGCATACCGATAGCGTAGCAGAGGGTGTCTGCCTCGTCCTTGAGCTCGCCCTGAGGAGCAGAACTGTTGCAAGATGCCATAAAGGCGGCAGCAACGGCTGCCATAATCATACCAAACTTTTTCATTGTCTTTACTTATTTAATTTTACGTTCAACTTTCTGTGTGTATGTGATTAGCCGAGCACCTCGATGAGTTCTACATCAAAGATAAGGGTGCTGTAGGGAGGAATCTGTGAGCCTGCACCACGCTCGCCGTAGCCGAGGAGGTAGGGGATGTAGAAGCGATACTTGGCGCCCTCCTTCATGAGCTGTACGCCCTCAGTCCATCCGGGGATCACCTGGTTGAGACCGAAGTCTGCGGGCTCGCCGCGCTTGTAGCTGCTGTCGAATACGGTGCCGTCTATGAGCTGGCCCTCGTAGTGGCAGCGCACCTTGTCGGTAGCCTTGGGGCTCTTGCCGGTGCCCTCGGTAAGCACCTCATACTGCAAGCCGCTCTTGGTGGTCACCACGCCCTCGCGCTTACCGTTGTTCTCGAGGAACACCTTACCCTCGGCAATGGCCTTCTCGGCCTGCTTCTTCTCGAGCTCGGCAAAGTAGGTATTGAGCATCTGCTGAGCCTCCACGTGGGTCATGGACAGCTCGCGGTCCTCAATGACATCCTCCACCGACTTGGCGAAGTCGGCTACACTAAAGTTTTCAATTCCCATGCTCTTGAGCTGCTGACCGATGCCAAGGCCAAGAGCATAACTAATCTTTTCCATATTTATTATTATTTATTATATAGACTTTGTTGTAGTTCGCATCTGCGCAATCAAGGCGCAAAGATACACGTTTTCTTTGAGTAATGCATATTTTATCCACAAATTTATCTATTTTTGCACTCAATATCAACAAAACACACCATTCCCCACTATGGCAAGCGAAATTACAATCAGATGCAAAAACAACGGGGCAACCTTCCAGGCACCCCTCGGAAGCACACTCTCGGAAGTATACGACCTGGCCGGCATCAGCATGGAATACGGCCCAGTGAGCGCCCGTGTCAACAACAAAGTGCAGGGGCTCAACTACCGCTTCTATAATAGTAAGGATGTCGAATTCCTCGACCTACACTCCAGCAGCGGTATGCGCACCTACACCCGCACACTCTTCCTCTTGCTGACCAAGGCCGTGGAGGACATCTTCCCCGGCGGACAACTCATCATCGGTGCCCCGGCATGCAACGGTTACTACTGCCAGCTGCGCATCGGACGCCCCGTGGAGGACGAGGACGCCCAGGCCATCAGGGCTCGCATGCGCGAGATAGTGGCTGCAGACATGGCCATACACCGCATACAGGCGCCCATCGAGGAGGCCATCGAACTCTTCCGCTCGCGTGGTATGCTTTCCAAGGTGCAATTGCTGCAGACCCAGGGCAGCCTCTACACCTACTACTACAAACTGGGCGAGACCATCGACTACTACTACAGCAGCCTGCTCAACTCCACGGGCAAACTCTACCTCTTCGACCTCGTGAAGCTCTCCGAGGGACTGTTGCTGCGCATCCCAAGCCTCAAGGAGCCCTGGCGACTCGACGACATGGTGAATCAGACCAAGATGCTCGACGTCATCCGTGAGCACCACCGCTGGCAAGACATCCTCGGATGTCGCACAGCTGGTGAATTTAACGCAGCCATAGCCGAGGGCAGGGCCAGCGAACTGATCAACGTGGCCGAGGCACTGCAGGAGCGCAAGATAATGAAGATGGCCGACGAAATAGTAGAGCGCGGAGCACAAATCGTGCTCATAGCCGGACCCAGCAGTAGCGGCAAGACAACCACCAGCAAGCGTCTGGCCATCCAGATGATGGCTTGCGGTCTGCGCCCCTACACCATCAGCATCGACAACTATTGCGTGAATCGCGTGGACAGTCCGCGCGATGAGAATGGCGAGTATGACTTCGAGTGTATCGAAGCCATCGACACGCGCCTCTTCAACAAACAGATGACGGCTCTCCTTCATGGCGATGAGGTAGAGCTCCCCCGCTACGACTTCGTGCTCGGAGAGCGCGTCTACGAAGGCAACCGTCTGCGCATCGGCGAGGGTGACGTCATCATCCTCGAGGGCAACCATGCTCTCAATCCGCTCATGTCGGCCCACATCCCCGAGGAAAAGAAGTACCGCATATTCGTGTCGGCTCTCACCACCATAGCCCTCGACGACCACAACTATGTGCCCACCATCGACATCCGTCTGCTGCGACGCATCCTGCGCGACTACCGCTACCGTGGTTTCTCTGCCCAGGAAACCATCCATCGCTGCCCCAGCGTGACCCGCGGCGAGGAGAAGTGGATAAACCCCTACCAGGAGAATGCCGATGCCACCTTCAACTCTGCCCTGCTCTATGAACTCAATGTCATCCGGGCACAAATCATGCCCATCCTCGAGCAGGTCAACGAGCGCGAGCCCGAATACAGCGAAGCAAGTCGTCTGCGCAAGTTCCTCCACTACTTCGTGCCGGTACCCGCCGACCAGGTGCCCCCCACCTCACTCCTGCGCGAGTTTGCTGGAGGTAGTTCCTTCAAGTATTGATTCCCCCTACCCGACCAACCAATGGAGTAGAGATATATTGGCTCATCGACCTACGACTGTTGACCATTGACCGCCAACCATTGACCCAAACAAAAACTAACATGGATATCGAACAGCATCTCATAGAGCGCGGCATCAAACCCACGGCCATGCGCACACTAGTGTTCCGCACCCTCTCTCAAGCCCGCAGCCCGCAGAGTCTGCGCGACATCGAGGACACGCTCATCACGGCCGAGCGAAGCACCATATTCCGTGCCCTCACGCTCCTGGTGAGCCACCACCTGGTGCACACCATAGAGGACGGCAGCGGAGCCCTCAAATACGAGGTTTGCATGAGTCACGACCACAATTCCTTCGACGACCATCATCCCCACTTCTATTGCGAACATTGTGGACGCACCTTCTGTCTCCACGACGAGCGCATACCGCGCATCAACCTGCCCGACTCCTACCAGGTACACTCCATCAATTTCGTCATCAAGGGCATCTGCCCAGACTGCACAAGCAAGGCCTAACAGAATAGACTACACACATCCCAAATCGAGGGCGCTGTCTGACTCCAGGCAGCGCCCTCGATTTATAGGCCCGAGCAGCCCACTGTGCGAGGCGATTCATCGCCTCGTCTGCCCCCCCAATAATCCGACGTACCCCACAACCAAAGCGAGAGCGTTGCCTCATTTCTGGCAACGCTCTCGCTTTATATACCATGCCCTTAATAAGGCTTCTTTTTTCGACCCACAAAAGTACGCGAATCCTTCGATAAAGCTTCGGTCATCTATCGGTAGAGATACGGCTTTTCTTCGAGTTGCCTTTGGTCATCTATCGGTAGAAATGCTACCTGCAAAACCAAAGTACAGCTCCCCCCGTTAGCGCTTACCTCCTGAGAATGTCTCAAACGTACCGTCGTCGAAGAAGATTCGGATTTCGACAATCCTACGCTGTGGTTTGTCTATATATTTTACCACTTCGGGGATATGCTGATAAGCACCTTGCCCTGGGATTTGATAGGATTCGGCCGCGCCGGCAGCCATCGCATTGTCACGCTGGGCCAAAAGGGCGGAATCCATACCATAGGGCGATCTCTGAGAAGCGTCTGAAGCGCTAAGAGCTTGCACCTGTCCTCCTTCATTATATATATCTGTCGAGCCAGCTGTGGTATCCTGTCCAGCCTCTCGCGAGGCATCCTCCTTTCCCTCATAGATATCGCCCTCACCAAAGAGCAGCCAACTGATACTAATGTCAGGATAGGCCTTGTGAATGGCTTCTGCATGTCGCATGGTGGGCGCTGTTCGACCAGAAAAAATATTTGACAGACTAGCTGTGGGTATTCCTACGGCATCGGAGAACTGTTTTTGGTTCATATTCTCCAGCTTCATGATTTGGATAATGCGGTCCTTCATAACAATTTCGTAAAATTCCAGCAATCCCACTTTTGGAGGTCGCCCTGGTTTAATGATGCAAAGTTAGGCAAATTCACTGCAAAATGCAAATTTTATAATTCGAAATTGCATTTCATTTCTCGAATTTTTATTTTCGAATCTATGCCGCACTGCTGTTCGGCTTTATAAATTCAAGAATAGATATTCGTACTTTACATCTTAAAACTACCCCGTTATAAGATTAAAGAACCCAACTACGCATAAATCCTTCTATTCATCTGAGTTTATTATGGTTATTACAACTATTTTAGCCTCCAAGAGGTCTATTTAGGGCCAGATTCTTGTTTTATGACATATTTTTACTGATAAAGCGCACTAACAGAAGGTATAATGATTGATTTTTAGATTGTTATTGGAATTCAAAATATCACTAAATATTATGCATTTATTAATTCAAACGTTTTAGAATTCCAATTCAAGGATTACAATTTATGTATCTGAATCTTTGTAGGCATTTTGTGTTTGTAATTTATATCTGTAAATCGCACTATTAATTCGCGAATATAAATTTAAGTATTGCCGTAATCTAAATCTTAAATATTGTAAAACCGAATTTATGTAGCATCAGACAGATGGAGAAATCCAGAAATTCTAGTTTACGCCTACTTCCGTGCAAAACCTATCATTTGCGCGATTCTCAGAGCATCAAAATTGGGGCTAAATGACTATTTCTGTGCGAAATAAGCAAAAAAAAAGGTTCCAAGAAAACTTGGAACCTAAATACCAAAGTGGGCAAAATCAATGGAGAATGAAGAAGATAAGCTCCTTGAGAAGGTCGCCAGGAGCCGTGCGACAGCCCCCTACTCCCTTGGAGAGGCCGTCAGTCTTGCGTATCTCAGCCAAAATGGCCATCACCTTACGACCGGAGTAGTTTTTCTTAGCCGGCAAGATGGCCTGCTTGATCTGCCATGGAGCCTTGCCCAACCAGTTGGCCACCCCCACCTCGCTTTTGTCTGGAGCATAGTATGCCATCATCACATCGCTAAAGAAACCGAACAAAGATGCCAACAAAGGAGGCAGAGCAAAGTTCTTGGGGTTGCTGTCAAAGTATTTTACTATCTGGTTTGCCTTGTAAATATCGCGAACTGAGAGCGCATTCTGCAGTTCGAAACCGTTGTAGTCCTTGCTCATGCCTGTTTGCTGCTCCACCAGGGCTGTGGTCACCCTACTCTCCCCCATCGGAATGGCAAGCACAAGCTTATCCATTTCGCTGGCCAGCATATTGAGATCGCTGCCCACATGCTCGCACAGCATCTGCACAGCAGCAGGCTCAATCTCGCGCTTCTGACGGCGGAGATAACTGGTGATAAAGCCTGGCAATTCGCGGTCATAGAGGCGACGTGATTCGAAGAGCACGCCTACCTTTTTCACCTCCTTTGCGAGCGAGCGTCTCGAGTCGAGAGTGCCATGCTTGTGGCACACGATGAGAATGGTCTGAGGATTGGGATTTTTGACGTAGGCGGCCAGTTGCTCACGGTCGTTCATGCTCTGCGCCTCGCGCAGCCACACCACTCTGCGCTCTGCCATGACGGGAAACTGGCGTGCCTCCTGGATGATGCGCTGAGCGTTGGTCTCGGGGCCGTAGAGGATGCTGAGATTGAAGTCGCGCTCCATCTCTCCAAGGGTGCTGTCCACGATGAATTGCGCCACACGATCGATGTAGTAATCCTCATCTCCCATGAGGTAGTAGACGGGCTTGATATTGCCCCCTCTCACGTCGCGGATAATCTCCTCGTATGAGGGTCCATTGTCTCTTTTTACTGCCATTTCTGTGCCTTAGTAATCGAATTTGAGGTGACGTACGGTCTTCTTCTGCTCGCGTATCATCTCGAGCGCCTGGATGCCGATTCTGACGTGGTTTTCCACAAAGCTTGCCGTCACCTGATTGTCGCTGTCGGTGGTCTTGACGCCTTCGGGTGTCATGGGGTTGTCGCTCACCAGGAGCAGAGCTCCGGTGGGGATATGGTTGGCAAATCCGCATGTGAAGAGCGTGGCCGTTTCCATATCCACAGCCATGGCACGCGTGGTGCGCAGATACTGTTTGAAGTTGTCATCGTGCTCCCACACACGTCGGTTGGTGGTATACACTGTGCCCGTCCAGTAGTCGAATCCGAGGTCACGAATGGTACTTGACACGGCGCGCTGCATCATAAAGGCAGGCAGCGCTGGAACTTCGGGTGGGAAGTAGTCGTTGCTCGTACCCTCGCCTCGGATACCCGCGATGGGCAGTATAAGATCTCCTCGTTTGGTCTTCTGGCTGATACCGCCACACTTGCCCAGAAAGAGGCATGCCTTGGGCTTGATGGCACTCAGGAGGTCCATGATGATGGCTGCGTTGGGGCTTCCCATGCCGAAATTGATGATGGTGACGCCCTCGGCCGTAGCCGTACGCATATTCGATCGATAATCTGGCTTTTCGATACCATTCTGCTCGCAGAAGATATCCACGTAGTTGTTGAAATTGGTCAGCAGGATGTACTCGCCAAAGTCCTCGAGCGGACGGTTGGTGTAGCGTGGCAACCAATTTTCTACGATTTCTTGTTTTGTCTTTAGCATAATTCTGAGTATATTTGCGGCAAATATACGAAATGTTTGAATTGAATCTACCAAAAGCACCTCTAAAAGTGGTGCGCGAGAATGGAAAATTCTCGGTCTTCGACCCTCTGCGTCGTAAATACGTGAGTCTCACGCCTGAGGAGTGGGTGCGCCAGCACTTCACTCATTATCTGGTCAGTCACAAGCACTATCCAGCCTCGATGCTGGGCAATGAGATTTCGCTCTCACTCGGTAGTGTCAGAAAGCGGTGCGACACAGTGCTCTACGACCACCAGGCCCAGCCGCGGATGATCGTGGAGTACAAGGCTCCGTCGGTGGCACTCACTCAGAAGGTGTTCGACCAGGTGAGCCGCTACAACATGGCGCTCCATGTGGACTATCTCATCGTGAGCAATGGCATGCAGCACTTCTGCTGTCGCATGGACTACGAGCACCACACCTATGCCTTCCTGCGCGAGATACCCGACTATGCGGAACTCTGAGCAAAGCCCCACTTAGTTGCAAATTGGAGTTTAGCGGGGAGATGCGGGGATGGTTTAACAACGGATCGAACGGAAAAATATTAATCACACGAAGGCGCGAAGTGATATGAGTATAGCTGACCATAAGTTGACATAAGCAATGCAAATTTCGTTGTCGATACAATCGCCTGGAGGGCGATATTTCTATAACCGGGGGTGCCGAACGTAGTGGCACCCTCGGACAAGCAAACACAACATATGCGCCTGGAGGGCGCTACCTTGGGAATCTTCGAAATGCCTAAAACAATAAACAATCAGTCTTCAAGTAAAGCATCTTGCTTCAGATCGAGTCCCCATTCTCTGAGCATCGCCTCATATTCCTCACGGAAAGAATACGTGCTGTGATGTGATTTTTGATTGATGATATACCTTCGCACGACTTCCTTTTGACTCTCGCTATAGGTAAAGGCGGCATATTGTTGTAGGCCTACAACGGACATTTTCAGCACGGAAACATATTGTTGTAGGCCTACAACGACGATTTTCAGTGGAGAAACATATCGTCGTAGGCCTACAACGACGATTTTCAGTGGAGAAACATATCGTTGTAGGCCTACAACGACGATTTTCAGTGGAGAAACATATCGTTGTAGGCCTACAACGACGATTTTC
>CALZKW010000044.1 GCA_945788095.1 uncultured Prevotellaceae bacterium
CGCTACCTTTTTGACCTCTGTGTCATCTTATGAGGGCGGTTGCGGATTTGAGGATGAATACCTAAATCGCACAGAAAACGGAGCATTGCCGTTCACATAGCAAAATTACAAATTCAAATCGTCGCACATGAAAGATTACTTCTAATAGACTATATTTCAATAATTTCAAAGACAGAATAGTCCACTTTTACGGGACAGTAGTGATATGCAGTCATTGATTTTGGCCGCAAAGTTACAAAATCAAGTCCGTTGACTCGCAAAATCACTCCTAAAAGACTATATTTCAATAATTTCAAAGACCGATTAGTTCACTTTAACGGGACAGTAGTGATAATAAATATATGCCTAAGAGCCCAATATGGTCAATTTTGCCGCGGCAAAATCGGCAAAATTCATTTGCTTTTCCCTCACGAAGCCTATCTTCGCACAAAGCCCAACCACCCTGAAGCAACTATTATCTATTCTTTGCCTCGCCTTTGCTCTTTCTGCTTGCTGCGTGGCAGCCACAGAGCCATGGTCCAACCCTGTCCCCGCAT
Source organism: uncultured Prevotellaceae bacterium (assembly GCA_945788095.1). GTDB lineage: Bacteria > Bacteroidota > Bacteroidia > Bacteroidales > Bacteroidaceae > Physcousia. The sequence goes on from CALZKW010000044.1 coordinate 537, forward strand.
GTAGCCCCTGTGCGAGGCCATACATGGCTTTGTCTGATTGCAAAAAGAATGGGATGCACCCAACTATGATGTATAGAATAAGACAAAACCAGCGTTGCGAAACGCGACGCTGGTTCCAGTATCAATGGGTCGAATCCCCCTCCCACATGGGCTCCTGTGCGAGGCCTGTCATGGCCTCGAATGCCCGCAAGTCATTGCAGGCTCTCTCCGAAAGCCTTACACTCTGTCGAGTTCCTTCTTGAGCGCTACGAGCTCGGAGCGGATGTCCTGGAGACGCTCTATGAGGCGCGAGTTGCTCACCACGGCCTCCTTGTTGTTCTTGAGCGACTCGCGGGCTGCAGCTATCTTCATGCCGCGCACCTTGAGCAGGGTGTAGATGAGGCGGATGTCGTCGATGTTCTCCTGAGTGTACTGACGCACATTGCGACCACACTTGCGCGGAGTGATGTGGGGGAACTCCTTCTCCCAGTAGCGCAGGAGGGACTCGTTGACCTGGAAGATCTCAGCCACCTCGCTGATGGAATAATAGCGCTTGAGGTTTTTCTCCGAGTTGTATGCCATAGCCGTAAAGAGGGGGTCAAAAATTAAGTTTTCAGTTGTTTATGTGGGGAATCTTTTGCAAAAGTACGCAAAACAAAGTATCTTTGCAAAGAAATTTAACAAAAAAACAGATAGTGACAATGACAGCAAACGAAATCCGCGACTCGTTCCTCAAGTTCTTCGAGTCGAAAGGACACGCCATAGTGCCCTCTGCCCCCATGGTGGTGAAGGATGATCCCACCCTCATGTTTACCAATGCCGGTATGAACCAGTGGAAGGATATCATACTCGGCAGCCGCGACCCAGAGCCACGACGCAGAGCCGACTCGCAGAAGTGCCTCCGCGTCAGCGGCAAGCACAACGACCTCGAGGAGGTGGGCCACGACACCTACCACCACACCATGTTTGAGATGCTCGGCAACTGGTCATTCGGCGACTACTTCAAGGAGGGCGCCATCGACATGGCATGGGAATACCTGGTGGACGTGCTCAAGCTCAATCCCGAGGACCTCTACGTGACTGTCTTTGAGGGCAGCAAGGAGGAAGGCCTGGAGCGCGACGACGAGGCAGCAGGCTACTGGCTCAAGCACGTGCCCGCAGACCACATCATCAATGGCAACAAGCACGACAACTTCTGGGAAATGGGCGACACCGGCCCATGCGGCCCCTGCTCGGAGATACACCTCGACAGCCGCACACCCGAGGAGAAGGCCAAGGTGCCTGGCCGCGAGATGGTCAACAAGGACGACCCACAGGTGATTGAGATATGGAACATCGTATTCATGCAGTATGAGCGCAAGGCCGACGGCCACCTCGATCCCCTGGGCATGAACGTCATCGACACCGGTATGGGCTTCGAGCGACTCGTGAGAGCCATACAGGGCAAGCACTCCAACTACGACACCGACGTCTTCCAGCCCATCATCGCCGAGATCGGACAGCTCTCTGGCCTCAAGTATGGCGACAAGGAGGAGACAGACATCGCCATGCGCGTGGTGGCCGACCACTTGCGCACCATCGCATTCTCAATTGCTGACGGACAGCTCCCCAGCAATGCCAAGGCAGGCTACGTGATACGCCGCATCCTGCGCCGCGCTGTGCGCTATGCCTACACCTTCCTCGGACAGAAGGAAGCATTCATCTACAAGCTCCTGCCCGTGCTCATCCGCGAGATGGGCAAGACATACCCCGAAATCGAGGCACAGAAGGAGCTCATCGGCAAGGTGATGAAGGAGGAGGAAGACTCATTCCTGCGCACCCTCGAGACTGGTATCCGTCTGCTCGACGGTGTGATCAAGGACACCAAGGCTCAGGGCAAGACCGTGATCGACGGCGTGCAGGCATTCACGCTCTTCGACACCTACGGATTCCCCCTCGACCTCACACAGCTCATCTGTCGCGAGGCTGGCATGACTGTCGATGAGAAGACATTCGACGAGGAGATGCAGAAGCAGAAGGCCCGTGCTCGCAACGCAGCTGCCGTAGAGACCGGCGACTGGGTGGAGGTGGCCTCAGCAGAGACTGCCGAGTCGGAGTTTGTGGGCTACGACTACACCGAATACGAGTGCCGCATCCTCAAGTACCGCAAGACCGTACAGAAGAAGCAGACCTACTATCAGATCGTGCTCGACAAGACCCCCTTCTATGCTGAGAAGGGTGGACAGGTGGGCGACCGCGGCGTGCTGGTGAGCGAGGACGAGACCCTCGAGATCATCGACACCAAGAGCGAGAACAACCTCACCGTGCACATCGCCAAGGCCCTGCCACAGAACCCCGAGGCCCCCTTCATGGCATGTGTCGACGTAGACCTGCGCCGCGCCAGCGAGGCCAACCACACCTGCACCCACCTGCTCGACCAGGCACTGCGCGAGGTGCTCGGCACACACGTGGAGCAGAAGGGATCGCTCGTCACACCCGAATACCTCCGCTTCGACTTCAGCCACTTCCAGAAGGTCACCCCCGAGGAGCTTCGTCAGGTGGAGCGCATCGTCAATGGCCGCATCCGCGAGGACATCGCCCTGCAGGACCACCGCGACATGCCCATTGAGGAGGCCAAGAAGCTCGGAGCCATGGCCCTCTTTGGCGAGAAGTATGGCGATCGTGTGCGCGTGGTACAATTTGGTGAGAGCATCGAGTTCTGTGGTGGATGTCACGCCAAGAGCACCGGCCGCATCGGTATGGTCAAGATACTCAGCGAGAGCAGCGTGGCTGCCGGTGTGCGCCGCATCGAGGCCATCACAGGCGAGAAGGTGGAGCAGATGCTCTACACACTCATCGACACCACCAACGAGGTCAAGGCACTGCTCAACAATGCCCCCGATGTCAAGGTAGCCATCGAGAAGGCGATAGCCGAAAACGTGGCCCTGCGCAGCCAGATCGACGCTGTGAAGCGTGAGAAGGGCAAGGAGCTCAAGGCCACCATGATAGCCGAGGCCAAGGAGAAGGCTGGCATGAAGGTGATGACTGCCGTCACAGCCCTCCCCGCTGACATCGTCAAGGACATCGCCTTCCAGCTTCGTGCTGAGGTGGACAATGCCCTCGTGGTCATCGGCAGTGTGGCAGACGGCAAGCCCCTCCTCACCGCTGCCGCTTCAGACAGCGTAGTGGCTGGTGGCGTCAACATAGGCAAGAACATCCGCGAGGCCGCCAAGCTCATCCAGGGTGGTGGTGGCGGTCAGCCTCACTTCGCTACAGCAGGTGGTAAGAACCCCGAAGGCATCCTCTCAGCCGTAGAAAAGCTTGTGGAGATGCTCACATGCTAAGGTAACGTAGATTATAAGGTACATATAATCATTACAACCCCAAATAGAGAAGCCCGTGGCACAGTGTAGCCGCGGGCTTCTCTGTTTGGTATAGGGAAATTCCCACCAAGGGATAGGAACAGCACCTTGCACATGCCTCAGAAGCAGCGTACCTTTGCAATGTCATCAGATGAGAGACACACGATGACACTACACAGTAATAACCATTAAACAGATTACGATTATGAAGACTATGAACGTGATAAAGAGCATGATGCTCGTAGTGATGATGAGTGTTTCAGGCGTAGTAATGGCTAACAACTCAAGCGACAAGCACCACGATGTATACAACAACCGCGGTCACCAGACCACCACCATGCAGTGCACCTGCACCAACACCCACGCCACCCAGGGCATCGTAAGCCAGGGCAGAGGACACAACAATGCATGGCAGCAGACACAGACCTGCCGCGTGAGAGGCTGCAAGCACAAGAAGAATGACAAGCGCTGCGGCTACAACACCACCAGCAACTGCCGCCTACATGGCAACAAGACCTATCAGCAGTGCCACTGCCGCCAGTGTGACTGGGAGCACCAGATGCACCGCAGATAATCACCATGACAGTAGATTTATGGGATAGTATGGTCCCGGGGGGTAACTCACACCACAGAGCTGCTCTCCGGGACCTTTGTTGTGTGTGTGGTATTAAATATCAATAAACAAAAAGGCAATGATATACAATCAGACCCCGAAAGGGCCTGCGTTGTGCCTGGAAGGCACTACAGAGCGAAGCGATATTACCCCCGTACATACGGAGCGTAGCGGAGGATGTGCGGGGAGGAGGATGCACCCATCATCGGTGGTGACCGCGTCGAGTTGCGGAGCAAGCTCGGCATCACCTGCATGGTGTTACGGAGCATGTTCTTTATCTCCATTAATTGCCATTAATTAGATTGCCACTAACAGCCCTGAAACATCACCTGCATGGTGCCACGGAGCCTGTCCCGCCGTGTGATACCGAGCTTGCTTCGCAACTCGGGGGCGTCACCATTTATGTCCGGGGCGTACATTGTAAATGCCGCAACAAGACATTCGTCCCTATAACTCCCCTTAACTTCCCTTTTACTCCCCTTTTTAACTTCTTACCCCAAAGGGGCAATCCTCCATTTTGCCCCAAAATACAAATTAATTGTAAAAATACACATATATATCATTCATTTTCCCTAACTTTGTCATTGGAAAACAATTAACACAGTATAACCAATGAAAAACAAGCTATTCTTACTCCTCATGGCCCTCGTGGCTCTCATCACAGCGTGTCAGGACGAGATAGACACCTCGAACCGCTACGTCTTCAAGGAGGAGACCATCAGCTCTTACCTCAAGAAGCACCCACAGTACAGCCAATACGTAGACCTCCTCTACCGTATGCCCATCAGCCGCAGAAGCCGAAGCACCGTGGGACAGCTCCTCAGCGCACGAGGCAACTACACCTGCTTCGCACCCACCAATGAGGCCATACACAACTACCTCGACTCGCTCGTGGTACAGGGACTCATCGACAGCGCATCATGGGATGCCTTCACCGACAGCGTCAAGCTCGACTCTGTGCGCCAGGTTATCGTCTACAACAGTATCATCGACGGTGGAGATCACACCGCAGCCTACGAGACCGGATCCTTCCCCTCGCAGCAGGACGCAGAGTTCTCGCTCCCCAATATGTTCGACCGCAAGCTCACCGTACACATCGACGAGGCCACCAGCCAGTACTTCATCAACGGATGTCCCGTGGATGAAAAGAACCAGAACATCCCCGCCACCAACGGTGTCATCCACTGTGTCAACGCCGTGATCAATCCCAGCAACAACTCCGTGGCTCACCTCTTTGCCAAGACACTCGAGGAGAAGACACGCGGCTACTACGTCACAGCCATGCTCATCGATGCCTGCGGACTCATCGACACCCTCGAGAAGGTGCGCGACGAAGCCTACGAGGACCTCTACCAGAGTGGCGGTCTCGAGGAGAAGATTACCAGCGTGGTCAACTCAGACGGCGACTTCTACACTCCCGAGCATCGCTACTATGGTTTCACCGTCTTTGCCGAGACTGACGACTTCTGGGAGCAGGCCACAGGCAAGCCCTACACCGACATCACCCTCGACGATATCCGCACATACGTAGCCAGCGTCAACGCATGCCCCGGAGCCATAGACGACGAGAACTATGAGAGCGAGAACAATATGCTCAATCAGTTTATCACCTACCACATCCTCCCCGTACGTCTCACCCAGGACCGACTCATCTACCACTACAACGAGCGTGAGTATTCACTCACAGCCAAGAACCCCACCGTGCCCATGGCTGAGTACTACACCACCATGGGTAAGCGCCGCTTGCTCCGCATCTATCAGGCTGGCAAGCGCTACGCCCTCGACGGTGAGCCCACCGTATACCTCAACCGCTTCCCCACACTCGACAATGGTCGCACAGGCACCTACCGCGAGAAGGGCTGCCCCCTCGGCTGCGAAGGCATCGCCATAGGAACCCCCAACCTCGAGGGTGAGAACAATGTGCGCAACGGTATCATCTACCCCATCGAGAGCCTCCTGGCCTACGACGACAACACACGCGACAACCTCCAGATGATCCGCATTCGCTGGGATGTCACCTCCATGTGGCCCGAGTTTATCAACAATGATATCCGCATGAATGAGAATACAGACATCAAGCATCTCAACGTCCACATCCCCTCTGACAACGTATACCGCTACCTCAGCGAGGCGTGGATCACACAGGATACCGAGTTCAACTACTGGACTGGCCGTGGCAAGGGGTGGCGCAACTACCAGGGCGACGAGCTCACCATTCGTGGCACCCAGGATGTCATCTTCCGTCTCCCCCCTGTGCCACGCCGAGGCACCTACGAGCTCCGCTATGCCATGCAGTGTGGTGGCGTGATGCGCACCATGGTGCAGGTATACTTTGGCACAGACCGTGAAAATCTCGCTGCTATGGGCATCCCCATGGACCTGCGTCAGGGCGCCAAGTACCGCTACACCAAGAATGGCAACATCGTGAGCAGCATTGGATGGGAACTCGACATCGAGGACCAGGACTACAATGCCGATGTCGACAAGAAGATGCGCAACAACGACTTCATGAAGGGCTGCAACATGACCTGTGCCGGTTCGCCAGGCGTAGCCACCATGATGCGTGCCGACGAACTCTGTCTGCGCCGCATCCTGGTACGCCAGACCATGGATCCCGATCAGACATACTACATACGCTTCAAGACTGTGCTCGACGATCCCGCCACCTATCTCTACATGGACTACCTCGAATATTGTGCCAAGGAGGTATACGACAATCCCGCCCAGCCTGAGGATATCTGGTAAATCACATCACTACATAACATGCCATCAGGGGAGAATAGCCTACACAAGCTGTTCTCCCCAGATTGTTTTTGGTATGTCGTGCCCCCTAAATAACCTGCGACCTCGTTGGTCGTCCCAAATGCAGTGGAATCCTGGATAAAAAGAAGAGAGGAAGCATTGCTGCTTCCTCTCTCTCGGTCGGGATGACAGGACTCGAACCTGCGACCTCGCGCCCCCCAGACGTGTGCGCTACCAACTGCGCTACATCCCGTTCCTTTTGTTTTGCGTTGCAAAGGTACGTCAATATTTTGTGACTACCAAATAAATTCGTAATTTTGTGGCAAAATTTTTAGTCAGATGGCAAAAAAAGTAGTTTTTGGTCCCAAAATGAGGGGTTGTGTGGTACTTCCGGCGAGCAAAAGTATCAGTAATCGCGCATTGGTCATTTCGGCCTTGGGCAAGAAAAATGCAGGAGAAGAGGCCAAGTTGGAGAATATTTCCGACTGTGACGACACCTTTGTGATGACACGCGCGCTCACCCACATGCCCGATACGATAGATATCATGGCAGCCGGCACGGCCATGCGATTCCTCACGGCCCTGCTCAGTGTGAAGGAGGGCGAGGCCCATACCATCACGGGCACGGAGCGTATGCGTCACCGCCCCATCGGGGTGCTGGTGGATGCGCTCAGGACGCTGGGTGCCGATGTGGCGTATGCCGAGGAGGAGGGCTACCCCCCCCTATATATAAAAGGTAAGCAGTTGGCTGGAGGATGCCTGAGCCTGCCGGGCAGTGTGAGCAGTCAGTATGTGAGTGCTCTGCTGATGATAGGTCCTATGATGCAGGAGGGCCTGCAACTCCAGTTGACGGGCAACATCGTGAGCCGCCCCTACATCGACATGACGCTGAGCATCATGCGCAGCTTCGGAGCCGAGGCAGGGTGGGAGAGCGAGAGTGCCATTCGCGTGGCAAGTAAGCTCTATGAGCCTACAACTTATTATATAGAGAGCGACTGGAGCGCCTCGTCGTACTGGTACGAGATGGTGGCCCTGAGCCAGGATGCAGATGCCCGCATCGTGTTGCCCGGTCTCTTCGAGGAGAGTCTGCAGGGCGACTCCGAGGTGCGCCACATCTTTGAGCATCTCGGTGTGGCGACCACCTTTGTGCGAGCCACGGAGGCAGACGGCGTGGGCAGCGTGGTGCTGACCAAGAGCGGCCGGTGCGTGGAGCGCCTCGAGATGGATATGGGCAACCAGCCCGACCTGGCCCAGACCGTGGTGGTGGCGTGTGCCATGCTCGGTGTGCTCTTCCGCCTGACGGGACTGCAGAGTCTCAAGATCAAGGAGACGGACCGCATCGCGGCACTCATCTGTGAGCTTGGCAAACTGGGCTACGTCATCCACGAGGCCGACGACAGCATCCTCTGGTGGGATGGTGAGCGCTGCGACACTGCCGCCGAGGTAGCCATCGACACCTACGAGGACCACCGCATGGCCATGGCCTTCGCCCCATGTGCCCTGTGTCGTGAAGGCATCGTGATCAACCATCCCGAGGTGGTGAGCAAGTCGTATCCCCACTATTGGGACGACCTGGAATTAATATTCAATACTACCCTATGACACAACTAATCCTGATAGTCATCATCGCCCTGGCAGCCATCGGCGCTGTGGCTGCCCTGGCCCACTGGGTGCATGTGCGCAAGATGCAGCGCCTGCTCGAGGCGGGTGAGATAGACGAGATACCCGAAGAGGAGGTGGCCGACGTCGATGCCGAGTGCTGTGGTCAGCACCAGACGTGCGAGAAGGAGAGTCTGCTGGCGGCCGTGAGTCGCGATGTGGAGTATTATGACGACGAAGACCTGGACCGCTTCCGTGGTCGTCGCGGCGACGAGTATGCGGCGGAGGAGGTGGATGAATTTCGCGACGTGATGTACACCATGCGCGAGGAGGAAGTGGCCGGATGGGTGCGCTCCCTGCAGTTGCGCCAGATAGAGGTGCCCGAGGAGATGAAGGAGGAGATCTTCCTCATCGTGGGCGAGCTGAGGTCGTCGGGCCATTGATGGTGTGGTAGCCATATCCCGAGTGGGCAGATGATGAGAGCATCTTGTTTTTGTATAGAATCCTTTGTCTAATCAGAGAAAAGGGCTACTTTTGCGTTGTAAATGGTTTAATAGCGAATGGATTATGACACAAATAATGGTTTCTATCGACAACGGATGGGCTGTTGATGGTATCATAAATGCTATCAAAATGCTCAAGGGAGTGTCCGCTGCTACTGTCTGGAAAGCAGACAACACAGAGACTGAGGCATGCCCCAATGGTAGGGTGTATTCGGATAGGATACAGAAATTGTGCCAGTTGAAGATACAAACGTACTGCTCGATTTCGTCACTCAGCGCGAAGGGTTTGTAGAAGCTTGTGATATCTTTCAATTGGGTGAGGAGGGCAAGGTAAACCTTTGTGTATCCTATCTCACTATGGCTAATACGGCTTATGTAGCAAGGCGCGGCAGGATGAGAGAGGAACTCTATGGCACACTGAGCGAGCTGGCTGAGATGCTTGAAATTCTTGCTATGGACGACCACAGCTACAGGAGGCTTTCTCTGTATCTGCTACCGACCTCGAGGATGTCATGCAGTATGTGTGTGCCAAGCAGTTTGGCTGTGACTACATTGTGACGCGAAATACACGTCACTTTTCTTTTTCCTCACTGCCCGTGGTTACGCCTACCGACTTCCTGAGCATCTATACCTGATAGAATCGCAATAAATCCCCCATCCCTTACGTTAATATAAAGAATGAAGCATAGGAGAATATATTATGTGGTGATGGCCATGGCGGCCCTCATGCTGACTGCATGTTCGACCAAGAAGAACACGCAGGGCACGCGTATGTTTCATTCGCTGACGGCGCGTTTCAACACCCTGCACAATGGCGAGGTAGCCTTTGTGGATGGTGTCGAGGCACAGACCAAGGGCCACAAGGACGACTACACGAGCATGCTGCCCATGTATGTGAGCACCAATAAGGCCACGGCCAGTGTGGGCAAGAGCAGTTTCGAGACGGCCATCACCAAGGCTGAGAAGGCCATCAAGCTCCACTCCATCAAGCGCAAGCCCGAGCGCAAGGGCAACGCCAAGATGAAACCCAAGGAGAAGGAATTCAGAGCACGCAAGGAGTTCAACCCCTACCTGCGCCATGCCTGGCAGATGATGGGCGAGGCACAGTTTCATCAGGGCAACTTCGTGGAGGCGGCATCCACCTTCAACTACATGCTTCGTCTCTATGCCACCCAGCCCGAGGTGACCAGTGTGGCCAAGGCATGGCTCGCCCGATGCTATGTGGCCCTCGAGTGGCCCTATGATGCCGAGGACGTGCTCACCAAGATGAGCCGCGACAGCATCACCCCCCGTGGCATGAAGGAGATGACAAACACCCAGGCCGCCTTCTATGTAGCCACAAAGCAGTACGACAAGGCTGTGCCCTACCTGCAGAAGACCATACGCCAGACGCGCCACAAGGTGCAGAAGGCACGCCTCAACTTCCTGCTCGGACAGGTGTGTCGCGAGCAGGGCGACAACAAGGCCGCCTATAAGGCCCTGAGCAAGGTCATCAAGAGCAATCCCCCTTACGAACTGGCCTTCAATGCCCGCATCCTGCAGTCCGAGGTGACGGCAGGCCAGAACTACAAGGCCACCGTGAAGCGCCTCCAGCGCATGGCTAAGAGCGACAAGAACAAACCCTACGTCGACCAGGTATACTATGCCCTGGGCAATGTGCACCTGGCTGCAGGCGATACGGCCAAGTGTATCTCGGCCTGGGAGAAGGGCAACGAGGAGAGCACACAGAGCAGTCCGTCGACCGCCGTGCTGCTGCTCCGCCTGAGCGAACTCTACTGGGAAAAGGAGAACTACATCGACGCACAGCGCACCTACCAGAAGTGTATCGGCATGCTCGACAAGGAGCGCGACGACTACAAGGAGGCTGAGCGACGTAGCAAGATACTCGACGAACTGGCTCCGCCTCTGAGCGACGTCAAACTGCAGGACAGCCTGCAGGCCCTGGCCAAACTGCCCGAGAAGGACTACCTGGCCGCCATCGACCGTGTCATCGAGGCCCTCAAGAAGAAGGAGAAGGAGGAGGCCAAGCGTGCCGCCGCCAATGGCACTCAGCCCGCCGCCACGGCGCAGCCCGGAGTGCAGAATGCAGCCACACGTCCCACAGCCACCAACCCCATAGGCGGAGGCCGCAAGGGGGCGTGGTACTTCTACAACCCACAGACGGTGCAGAAGGGTAAGGAGCAGTTCCAGCGCAAGTGGGGCAACCGACCCAATGAGGACAACTGGCAGCGCAGCAACAAGCGCGTGGGCAGTGGCAATGACTTTGGCGAGTACAACTACGACGAGTACAACGACTCGACCTCTATGGGCGATGATGCCGAGATGGATGAGGCCCGTCAGCGCGAACTCGACTCTCTGGCCAACGATCCCCACCATCGCGAATACTACCTCAAGCAGATACCCTTCACCGATGAGCAGCTCGAGCTGTCGCACCAGACACTCTCCGACGGTCTCTACAAGGCCGGAGTGCTCGAGGGCGACAAGCTGGGCAACTATCCCCTGGCCGAGCGCACCCTGAAGCGCCTCCTCGCAGACTATCCCGACTTTGAGCAGAAGCCCGACGTCTACTACCACCTCTTCCTCGTCTATGGTCGCATGGGCGATGAGGCCAAGGCCGAGGAGTACCGACAGATGCTCATGCAGGAATATGCCGAGGAGAAGCTCGCTATCCTGCTGGCCAACCCGAACTACGAGATGATAGCGCGCAACGGCAAGCACATTGAGGACTCCATCTACGTGGCCACCTATGAGGCCTACCGCGCCAACCGCTACGGAGAGGTGGAGCAAAACTATAAGTTCCACACCGACAACTTCCCCGAGGGGCCACACCGCGGCAAGATGATGTTCATCCACGCCATGAGCAACCTCTATCAGGGCAACTACAAGGACTTCCTGGCCGAGCTCAAGGAGGTGGTGAGCAAGTATCCCAAGGACGAGGTGACCGAGATGGCCCAGTATATGGTCAAGGGCCTCGAGGAGGGCCGCACCATCTCGGGCGACAAGTATGACGCCAGCAGCATCTGGAGCCGTCGCACCGCCGGTGGCGACAGCGACTCCACCCAGGCCGAGGCCAAGCTCAGCGAGGATCTCTTCGCAGGCTACGTCTTCGTGCTGGCCTATCCCACCAAGTCGGTCAATGAGAAGCAGCTGATGTTTGAGATGGCCCGCTACAACTTCACCAGTTTCGTGGTGCGCAATTTCGACATCGAGATTGTCGAGGACAAGGGCCTCACCATGATGTGCGTCAAGGGATTCCAGAGCTACGACGAGGTGCACATCTATGCCCAGCAGCTCTATGGCGATGCCCACATGCGTCAGGTGCTCAGCGGTCTGCGCTCAGTGCTCATCTCTGAGGACAACTTCAAGATGCTGGGCAAGACGGTCAGCTTTGACGACTACGACGTGTTCTACGACGAGAAACTCAAGCCCCTGCCCGTGCCCGATGCAGAGATAGACGAGCAGTTCCCCATCATCAACGAGGACGACTACAACGAGGAGGACTATCCCGCACCCAAGGACGAGCCACAGACCAGCGGCGACGACAACGGGGGCACCTATGTGGATGACGACGATTGGTTGTTCTGAAGCCTTCGCTAACGTAGGGACAAGCCCCTACGCTATGAGTCATCAATGTATTCGTACGAAGACCCTGCTTGGCGCTGTAGGCGGCTAATGCGTCAGTGTTAGGGACTTCGGCATTGCGGGAGTCATCAATGTATTCGTACGAAGACCCTGCTTGGCGCTGTAGGCGGCTAATGCGTCCGTGTTAGGGACTTCGGCATTACGGGAGTCATCAAGGTATTCGTACGAAGACCCTGCTTGGCGCTGTAGGCGCCTAATAAATCAGCGTAGGGGCTTGCCCCTACGTATGGGTCGAACCTAACTCAATGCCCCTGTAGGGGGCGCATAAAATCATTCGTATGCCACAGTCGTTATCGAAAAACTATATGCACTTGATCTTTTCGACCAAGAATCGGGCTGAGATACTTCCCAAACAACACCTTCACGAGGTGCATGCTTATATGGCGGAGATATTCAAGGCTCATCATTGTTGTCCGCTTTGTGTAGGAGGAACGGCAAACCATGTGCATATATTGTTTTTATTAGATAAGTCTGTGTCTCTCTCTGATATTGTTCGCATTGCCAAGTCAAGTACTTCTAAGTGGATTAACCATCATGGAGGACCATTCTCTCATTTCTGTTGGCAGGAAGGCTATGGAGCCTTTAGTATCAGTCAGAGTCATGTCGAGGCAGTCACACACTACATCATGAGCCAAGAGGAGCATCATAGGCGTATATCATTTCAAGATGAATTTCGCCGTATATGTCAATTATATAATGCAGGATTAGATGAACGTTATGCGTGGGATTGATTATGCGCCCCCTACAGGGGCAAAGTGTGTGCAATCCCGGTAACGTAGGGGCAAGCCCCTACGCTAAGCTATTTCGACCCTTTCAGGGTCTATAAGGAGGGGGCAAGCCCCTACGCTATGCTATATAAGGAGGGGACAAGCCCCTACGCTATGCTATTTCGACCCTTTCTGGGTCTATAAGCTATACTATTTCGACCTTTCAGGGTCTATAAGACAAAATAATTAGTTTTGATAGAACGATGAACGATTACAGACTTCTTTGGGTAGACGATGAGATCGAACTGCTGAAGGCCCACATCCTGTTTCTTGAGAAGAAGGGATACGAGGTGGACACCGTCAGCAATGGCTACGACGCCATTGAGGAGTGCCAGAAGCACACCTACGACCTCATCCTGCTCGACGAGAATATGCCCGGCATCAGCGGACTGGAGACACTCTCGCGCATCAAGGAGATACTGCCCGCCACACCCGTGGTGATGGTGACCAAGAGCGAGGAGGAGAACATCATGGACCAGGCCATAGGCAGCAAGATAGCCGACTATCTCATCAAGCCCGTCAACCCCACACAGATACTGCTCACGCTCAAGAAGAACATACACCACAAGGAGATTGTGGCCGAGGTGACCAACACGGGCTACCAGCAGAACTTCGGACAGATAGGCATGAAAATCAACGAGTCGCTCACCATCGAGGACTGGAAGGACGTCTACAAGCGCATTGTCTACTGGGAAATGCAACTCTCGGAGACCGACTCGGCCATGAAGGAAATGCTCGCCATGCAGAAGGTGGAGGCCAACACGGAGTTCTCCAAGTTCGTACGCAAGCATTACGCCCAATGGATCGACGGCAGCGAGGAGCGCCCCGTGATGAGCCCCGACATCTTCAAGCACCACGTCTTTCCCGCCCTCAATCAGGGCGAGAAGGTATTCCTGCTCGTCATCGACAACTTCCGATTCGACCAGTGGCGCATGCTCTGCAGCGAGATAGCCGACCAGTTTACCATCGACGAGGGCCTCTACTGCAGCATCCTGCCCACAGCCACACAGTATGCGCGCAACGCCATCTTCAGCGGCCTCATGCCCAACATCATCGCCAAGATGTTTCCCGACCTGTGGGTCGACGAGGACTCTGAGGAGGGCAAGAACCTCAACGAGGCTCCCCTCATACAGACGCAGTTTGACCGCTACCGCCGCCGCAACACCTTCACCTACCACAAGGTCAACGACTCGCAGACCTGCGAGAAGCTCGTCAGCCAGTTTCGCAACTTCCAGAAGTACGACCTCACCGTGGTGGTGCTCAACTTCATCGACATGCTCTCGCATGCACGCACCGAGAGCCGCATGGTGCGCGAACTGGCCAACAATGAGGCAGCCTACCGCAGCATCACCCTCAGCTGGTTTCTCCACTCGCCCGTCATGGAGCTCTTCCGACAGCTCGCGGCCAGCGACTACCGCATCGTCCTCACCACCGACCACGGCAGCATCAGGTGCGTCAACCCCATCAAGGTGGTGGGCGACAAGAACACCAACACCAACCTGCGCTACAAACTGGGCAAGAACCTCAGCTACAACCCTAAGGAGGTCTACGAGGTGCGCGACCCGCAGCGTGTGCAGCTGCCCGCCCCCAACCTCTCCACGAGCTACATCTTTGCCACAGGCGACGACTTCTTCGCCTATCCCAACAACTACAACTACTATGTGAGCTACTACAAGGACACCTTCCAGCACGGAGGCATATCCATGGAGGAAATGCTCGTGCCCATAGTGACACTAAAAGGGAAGAAGAGGACGTAAGGCCTGTTTGCCTTATTAGCCCAATTAATCCAATTAGTCTAATTAGACCAATTAGCCTGATTAGTCCTATCACCTAAAACCTGCAACATACAACCTCATGAACATACAGATTAAGAGCATCGATCAGATACACGAGGCCGCACGCGAGTTTGTGGCCCAGATAGGCACCGACACCGTGTTTGCCTTCTACGGCAAGATGGGAGCCGGCAAGACCACCTTCACCAAGGCCGTGTGCGAGGTATTGGGCGTCGAGGATGTCATCACCTCGCCCACCTTCGCCATTGTCAACGAGTATGAGGCTGGCAACGGACAGCCCATCTACCACTTCGACTTCTACCGCATCAAGCGCCTCGAAGAAGCCTACGACATCGGCTGCGACGACTACTTCTACAGCGGTCACCTCTGCTTCATCGAGTGGCCCGAACTCATTGAGGACATTTTGCCCGAGAATACCGTGAAGGTCATCATCGAGGAGAACGAGGACGGCACCCGCACCGTGCGCCGATAGCCCTCCTCCATAGCCCACCACGAGCCATCCCACCCACGTGCCCCCCCCGAAGGTCGCGTAGGTGGGATTGCTGTATCGTAGCACAAGGGCTATTTCATCTGATATATATGAGATTGCCCAACTGATATATATGAGATTGCCCATCTGATATATATGAGATT
>CALZKW010000045.1 GCA_945788095.1 uncultured Prevotellaceae bacterium
GAGGGTGCCACTACGTTCGGCACCCCCGGTTATAGAAATATCGCCTTCCAGGCGAATTGTATCGACAACGAAATTTGCATTGCTTATGTCAACTTATGGTCAGCTATACTCATATCACTTCGTGCCTTCGTGTGATTAATAATTTTCCGTTCGTTCCGTTGTTAAACCATTCCCGCATCTCCCCGATAAACACCAATTTGCCCCCTGACCAGGTGAGCCGGCCACTTATTCTGGCCCGGCCATGGCATAAAGAAAGGCGAGACCTCCATGATGCGGAGGTCTCGCCTTGTAGGTTATTGAGAAGAGGGTGGGGTATTATTCCCAATCCTCCTCGTCGTCCCAGATGATCTGATGACGGGTGCGCATGTTATCTGTGTTGCCCACACCAAACTGCATCTGTGGGCTGGCGCAAATGATTTGGCTGTTGTCCACCTTGTGGGCATTAGACGCGGGGGTGATATATTCCTTTTTCATTGTTTTACTTGATTTGCATGCCTACGCTGTTATACTTTTTGCCACCCTTGAGGATGACGATACGTCTGTTCTCCACATACTTGCCCTCCATGGCCTTGGCGTCGGCCGAGGGAGTCTGGCAGATGCCAGTGGCGGTGTCGAATACGAGGTGGAATGACTTGACGTCAGAGGGCAACTCGTAGTCGAAGTATGCACGGTTGGCCACGAACTTGTCGCCGGTGAAGCTGAGGAAGTCGCTGCCCTCGCCCAGTGCCCAAAGGG
Organism: uncultured Prevotellaceae bacterium; assembly: GCA_945788095.1. Classification (GTDB taxonomy): domain Bacteria; phylum Bacteroidota; class Bacteroidia; order Bacteroidales; family Bacteroidaceae; genus Physcousia. The sequence continues at coordinate 736 of CALZKW010000045.1, forward strand.
TAGCCTTGGCAGGCTTAGCCACGATATAGTTGGCCACGGTGGTGGTGGGCTGCAGCTGGTTGTCGCTCACGTCGCCTGCCTTGCTGCTGGCGGGAGTGAACTCAACGTTGGTGCCAGCCATGCCCTCGCCATAGAGCACTACGCCAGTGCCTGCGGGGATAGCGCCATTGATGGCCGAGAGAGTGAGGTTCTCGCCATTGATGCTTGCCTTGTAGGCTGCCACGCCGCTGGTGGTGATGTCTACGTCGATGGCTGAAGAGTAGGTGGCAAAGCCCTCACCATTGAGCTCCACTGCGGGGCAAGCCTGGTCGGCGTCGATGGTGTAGTCAGAGAGACCGCTGAGCTGGTCGAGTGCGATGGGCTGGTATACCATATCGTAGCCTGCGCCACTCTTGCTGTCCTCGAAGAAGAAGGCGATGCGGCCGTCAGCCTGTACGCACATGGTAGAGTAGGCTGAGTTGTAGGCCGACACCTCGAGACCCTTGGTCCAGTTCTGTGAGAAGCTGGTGGGGTCGGCGTACTTGCTCGGAGCGTCGATGACCTTATACCAGATGGTCACATTCGAGCGGCCTGCACCTGCGGGAGCTGACTGCATCACGATGTCTACCTTCTCGCCAGTCGACTTGCGGGTAGCCTTTACGACCATGATCTCACCGTTGGTAGAGTTGGCGCCCCATGAGAGGCCGTTGGGTACGTTGTGTGAAGCCACTGCGGTGCTCCATATACCAGTGGTCTTCTCTTCATCGGTGAAGGTGAAGATGTTGTAGTAGCGGCCATATGACTTACGTCCACTTACCACGACGCTACCGTCGGGGAGCTCCTCTGCCTTGGGCTCGTCGCCACCGGGAACGGGACGTACGGTGTTCTCGCCGAGCAGACGCCATGAACCCTGGGCACCGAAGTCGTCGCTATATACCACATAGTTGGTCAGGCCGTCGCCTGAACTGCCGTTGGTGGTCCAGAGGGCTACGTATACACGGTAGTACTGACCCTTGCGCACGATGCGGCTCTGTGAGATCTTACCTGAGCCTACGAAGTAGTTGATACGGTCGTTGGGGAGGAGGGCCATGAGTTCCTGCTTGATGTCCACAGGTGTGGTCCAGTCATAACCGCCCTCACCATTGGGGGTACCCCATGTGATGACGCCGCGCTGAGAAGCCGTCCAGCAGGTACCACCGTTGGGGGCGCTAACAGCCATGACCATTACGCGGTCGCTGGTGCGGTCTGCGCAGATAGCTGCGTCGCCGAAGCCACAGGTATTGCTTGAGTTGTTGCCGTCACCCTCAGCGAGCATCTTCTCCTCGCCCCAGGTCTGGCCGTTGTCCTTGCTCACCTTGTATACGAGGTTGACCTTGCCATAACCGATGTCTGAACCACAGAAGCGGTCGTCAGTCACTGCGATGAGGGTACCGTCCTGTGCCTTGGCAATAGCGGGGATACGGTAGGGACGGCCGTGATCTACGGTGTAGAAGAGGTTCTGCTTGTCGTTGGCAGTGAAGGTTACTGAGGCGGAAGTGCCCTCGTTGGGGATGTTGTCGATGGTCACTGAGCTACCGGTCGTGCCATTGTAGGTGGCGCTGAATGTGTAGCCGCTGAAGCTTTGTCCCTCGCTCAGAGTGATGCGTGAGCCCTTGGGTGCGGTCAGCTTGACAGTGCCCAGTACGCCGGCCTTGGTGGTGCCGTCGAGGTTGATGCGGGTGTTGGTGCTCTCACCATTGTAGCTTACGCAGAGGGTACCTACCTTGCTGTTGATGGGGAGTACATCGCCTGCGAGGTTGATGGTCACGGTCAGTTCGCCGCCTACCTCAGTCAGCATCCATGTCGAACCAGCATCGCTGGCTGCGTAGTACTTGATGTCGTTGCCTTTGCCGCCGTGCATGTTGAGCGACTGGTTGTTGTTGTCCACAGGCACAATAGCATAGCCGGGATAGGTGCCGCCCTTGGCAACGAGGGTGTATGAGGTCTCCTGTGCATCGTTGACGGGAGTGTCCTGGTTGTTGTTGGCTGAGCCGTAGAACTTAGCCTCGGTCTTGCTGTAGATCTTGAAGCTGCTGGCTGTACCGATGAGGGCGAAGAGCTCGTCGTTGGTGCCGGCTGCTACATGTGAATGGAGAGCGCTTGCGCTGTTGGCATAGATGGCATAGTCGGGGTTGCGCACATTGGTGATGCGTACCCAGTGCTCGATGTTGTCGGTGCTTGCGTTGAAGAAGTCGGGTGTCAATGTGTTGGTTACGGTCACTGTGCTTGCACCGTCCCAGGTGGTCTGCGAGAGTGCAGAACTGAAGCCGGGCACGCTGGCAGTGATGGCCTTGCTGCCTACTGAGGCATCGCTGGCAAACATGACGTTGGCTCCGAAGCGCTCGAGGCCGTTCCATGAGTAGATACCCTTGATACCTGCCACTGAGGGCTCGATGGTCAGGGTGTTCATGAGCTGGAGAGTCCAGCGTGAACCGCCGTTGCCTGCTCCGTTGGGGTAGAACTTAGCGTCGCCACCTGCACCGCCCCACATATTGAGTGATGTGCGGTCTGCGTCGGTGGTCACGTCGTCGGTGGTCAGACCGATGCCGGGCTGTGAAGAGGCGTTGGCATGGCGAGTGTCGATATACCATGTAGAGCCATCGGCTGCTGAGCCCCATGAGGGAGCAGTGCCCTGGTTGGTGTTGGCTGTCTTGAGTGCATAGCCGCTACCCTTCTCGGCAGAGTAAATCTTGAAGCCGTCAGCCTGGCTACCCACAAAGCAGAAGAGCTGGCCTGCATTGCCGGCATCCTTAGTAGTGGTGCCGATAGCATTGTCCTTGACGGTCATCACGTAGTTGCTGTTGCTGCAGTTGGCAATGCGTACCCACTTCTCACCGTATGTGGTAGAGAAGAACTGCTTGTACTGGTCGTCTTCGCTGATGACGGGCTTCTGGTAGTTGAGCTTGTAGTAGACAATCCAGTTGGTATGGTTGCCGCCGTTAGCGTCAATGACATCCTGACCTGTGCCACCAGTGCTTGCGATGGCAGGGCGCTGAACCACCTGTGTGGTACCTTCTGCATCTGATGCAAACATCATGTAGTAGGTCTGGCCAGACTGGAGCATCTCGCCGCTGAAGGTGTACTCTGCGAATGCATTATTAGGTGCGGGCTTGTTGGTCGACACGGCCACCTTGCCGCTGAGGTCGTTGCGTGTAGAGGAGATGACCATGTAAGAGGTTGTGCCACCGCCCGTCTTGATAAACAGGTTGATGTTGTGGAGAGGCGCCTGGGTGTAGGTGTTGCCATCTACATCCTCTGTGGGCATGGTGAAGGCGATGCACTTCACGTTGGCCTGATCGTTGCTGTTGTCGCCTGAGTTGAGGCGTACATCTACGTCAGCGCTTGCCACGCCGATGCCTGCGATGAACATCAGCATAAATAGATAAAATCGCTTCATAGGATTAAGGGTTTTGTTAATAAATGATTATTTGTTTTCTTTGTTTATAGGGTGCCTAGCCCATGCCGGGCTACGCATTAGTGTGGGCATCACTGGGTGATGAGGCGCTGCTTGAGGATGTCTACCTCAGCGGGTGATGTCTCTGCAGCGGTCTTGAGTTGGTGTATGCGGTTGGTGATGTCGGCTATGTTGATTTGGCCGTCGCCATTCACGTCGCCCATCTCCTGGAGCAGGGCTTCGAATGCCACCTGGAGCTCGTCCTTCTTGGCGGTGAGCTGACTCGTGGTCGCTGCATCGCTGGCGCAAAGTGTGCGTGCCTTAGCATTCTCGCTCTGTGCTGTCATGAACACGGTGCGATTGAGTGTGCTATACTCGGGCTTGAGGTAGTTGGTCACGCGGTTGAGACTGAACTCTGAGAGGCAGAAGAAGTAGTAGGTGTGGCTTACGCTGAGGTAACTGCCATTGCCCGAGGTGGTGCTGTTAACGATGAAGCGCAGATAGCGGTACTCTTCGCCCGAGGTGCTGATGGCCTCGCTGGTGTAGGTGACCAGACCGTTGGCTGACTCCTCGTTGGTCATGGTGGTGATGTCTGTGAATGTCGAACCGTCCTTGCTGCCCTGGATGGTGATGTTGTTGGGGAACTTGTTGGCATTGTCATTGCGCGAGGTGATGCCAAAGGTGAAGTCGCCAATCACCTGTTCGCTGCCAAGGTCTACCTGCCAGTAGTGTTTGTCGTCTGTGGCGGCGCTCCATGATGAGTGGAAGTAGGTGCCGGTGTTGCCGTCGAGCATATTGGCAATGGGGCCCTCGGTGCTTTCCTGATGGTTGGTGGAGAGCATGCCCGAGGTGAGGCTGACGGGTGAGGTGATGTGGTTGGCATTGCGCTCGTTGGTCACTACTTTATTTACAAGGCCGTCCATTTTGGTCACGAGAGCTTCGAGCTCAGCCTTGGCCGCTGCCTTCTCGTTGCCTTCAATGGTGCTCTGTATGGCGTTGATGGCGCTGCGTAGCGCAGTGGTCTCGGTAGTGATTTGGTCAGTTGTAGCCTCTGCGTTGTTCAATACGGCATTTGACTGTGTCTTGGCAGTGAAGAGTTGCTCAATGCGACTGTCGTTGATGTAGTCGTAGCCACTGTTGCGGTCGAAGCTCAATGAGCCTTGTATGCGGGTCAGTGTGAACTCTGAGAGGGCAAAGAAGGCTTCGGTGTGGTTGCTTGCAGCCGCACCCGTATTGCCTGTGGTGGTGCTGTTGACCACGAAGCGGAGATAGCGGTATGCTGTAGCGGCATTAATGGCCTCGCTCTGGTAGCTGACACCAGCTCCTGTGCCGAGTGTATTGTCGCTCACAGTGGTGATGTCGGTGAAGTCTGTGCCGTTGAGACTACCCTGTACGGTGATGCTGTTGGGGAAGTTGTTGGGACTCTTGCCTCTCGAGGTGATGCTGAACTTGAAGTCCTTGATGAGGTTCTCGTCGCCAAGGTCCACCTGCCAGTAATGCTTGTCGGATGTAGCCACGCTCCATGATGAGTGGAAGTAGGTGCCTGTGTTGCCGTCTATGAGGTTTGCAATGGGGCCCTCTGTGGTTTCCTGATGATTGGTAGAGAGCATACCGGCGGTGAGCGCTACGCGGTATTCACCGGCTGTGGTGTAGTTCTGGCCCAGCAGGGCGAGTAGTGACTGTGCGTCGCTGATGGCGGTCAGCAAGTCGAGACGTGCTGCGTTGTCTGCAGTCTGCTCCACCAGTTTGATGTTCCAGTGCGATGCATCGCTGCCTTGGTTCCATCCCACAATCTTATAGCTGTCGTTGGCAGCAGAGTGGAAGCACTTCATGTCGGCATCGCCCTTGATGGCCCATTTACCTAATCCCTGGTCGATGAGACGGAATCGCAGGGCTGCTGTAGTGTCAGCCTTAGCCACCACGGCCTGTGAGCTCTGCGAAATGGCGCTGACATACTTCTGTGTAGACTGAGCCTGGAGGTAGTATTCGCCCTCACGGTTGGATGCCACAAACTTCCATCTCTCGGCGTTGCCTGCTGTGGTGGTCGTGGTCATGTTGTCGCCAGTGAGGTTGATGTAGCGGTTTGTGTAGTACGTGCTATGGAATACATAGGTGTTGCCCACCATCATGGGCACACGTACGCTGCTACCCTTAGCCTTGAGCAGGGCAATCTGTGTGTTGATGCCATTAACTGCCTCGTCGTATCGGCCGGTGTTGTTGGTCTCGCGTGCTGTCTTGGCATAGTTGATGGCTGCCTGCAGGTCCTCGATATATTGGGGGTAGTAGTAACCCACCTTATCGGTGGCAGCCTTGTTGGTGTACTTCTCGCCCTCGAGGATGGCCTCGTTGAGGGAGGCAAGTTTCTGTTCATCCGTACCGCCTTCCATCACACTGGGTAGGGATGCTACCTCACCGTCTGAACTTACGGCCTTGACGCTGAGTGTTGTCTTTGAGGGGTCATAGGTAGAGGGGAGCGTGATGGTGGTGCCATTGCCAAAGGCTATGAGCTTGCCGCTCTCGTCGTATACAAGCACACCGGCACCTCCCGTGGTGCCCTGCAGCTGAAGCGAGTTGCCCTTGGTGCTGTAGAGCAGATTGCTTGATGTAGGTGTTGTTCCTGCCACCATGCCGTTGACGCTACCCATCACACCACAGGTACCTATTGCATTGCCCTGTGCAGGGCGAGGGTCTGTGGCTCCATTGGCCCATGCGTCGTGGCGATACTGTGTCTCGATACGGTCGTCCACGAGAAGCACCTGGTGGTTCTCAGGCCATCCCTGTGCCTTGACCCAAGTGATGGCTTCGTCTATCTGGGCCTGGGTGAGGGTCTGTGTATAACTGGTGTAGTCGCCAAAATAGAGATTCTCGAAGGGCACGAAGAAGCCCCATGCGCGGAAGAATTCGGTTAAGTCCTCCTGTGCTGCCTCGCATGCTTTCTTGTATACTTTGAGGAAGCAGGTGCCGTCACCATTCCTTAGGCTCAGTGGGTCAAGTCTCAGTGCCTTGAAGAGGGTGGGGAAGAAGTCTGTCTTGTGCTGAGCCTTGTGGTAGTAGAGGTAGAGCTGGTAGTACATGCGGTGTGTGCTGCCGATGTTGCGCAGCGCAAACTGCACGCCGTTGACGTAGTCGTTGTTGGTGGTCGAAACGGGTTCGCCGCGGCTCAGACGGTATCCTGTGAGGTCGCACACGATGCCCGAGAAGAAGTTGTTGCTCGACTCCATGCACGAGGGCAGATTGATGGTGCCCTGGTTGTTGTGTCCCGACTCATGTGCGCAACACCAGTTGTCAAAGCTGGCACGCTCTGCATTGTAGCTGCTCTCGACTGCACCTACACCAGGCATGCTTGTGTGCTGGTATGATGAGTAGGGATTCTGTCCGCTTGGGCCCTGCAGGGTGAGGGCCTTGTTGTTGCAGTATACGCCATAGATGGCCTCGCCGCCAGTGATGTGCTCGCCGGTGTAGACATGTGTCTGGTCCTTGATGCGCTTGGTGAATCCCATGATGCCCCACTGCCAGTCGAGTACGGCTTCATACCATCGTATGCTCTTGAAGATGCTGTAGTTGGTGGAATAGCTGCTGTTGTTGTAGCTTGTGGTGCGCCATACCTGGTTGTAGGTGTCGACTGGGAACATGAACAGTCCGTTGTTGCCTATGACCATGAAGTTGAGGCTTGTTGCCGATACGTTCTGCTCGCTGAGCTTCTGGTTGGCATAGTCCAGGATGCCGCGGTACTTGTCGTTGACGGCCTGTTCCTCGGCTGCTGTGAAACTATCATAGGTGCCAGCCATGCCCTCAGTATCTACGTATCCCAGCACGTGTCCGCCCTCGATGTGAATCTTCATGGGGGGGAGGGTGCTGAGCTCGGTGTTGCGGCTGCTGGTGGTATACATTATATAATACTGCTGCAGGTCCGCACTTGCCATCATGACATTGATGCCCTTGTGTAGCTCTTGTCCGCTGCCGTAGGTGACGCGCTCGTTGCCGTTGGTGGGTGCGATGCGGAGCTGGCAGTCTGCGGGTATGTCGCTACCTACAAAAATGTAGAGCACATCCTTGGCGTTGGCATAGATGCCTGTGGGGTTGCCCATGTCGCCCATCTGTGTGGCACGCAGTTGGTTGTTCCAGTAGCTGGCCTGCGAATAGCACTTGTAGTCGTGTACGCGGAACATACGAGAGTATGTGCTGCTGGTTTCATCGCTCCACCCATTCTTTACCTTCACGGCGATATTGGCTATTTGTGTAGGCAGATCAAGGTTCTCCACACTTTGGCGCAGGTCGTTGTCTGTCATGCTCTGGAAAGCAGATTGGAGCGTGGTGCAGCTCAGGTCTGTAAAGACGGTCTGTAGCTTGGTGTTGTAGGTGGCTCTGTCATCATTGATACCAATGGTGGCATTGTACTGTGTACGTAGGTTGGCTGCCTCTTCATCGGTCATGCTGACGCTCTCGACGGTCCATACGCTGGCTGTGGCATCGGCTGCCCACCAGTTGACCACGTTGTAGCCCTGCGTCTGGGAGCAATGCATGTAGCTGCCCGAGGAGAACATATAGGTGCCGTCTCCCTTGTCGGTGATGGTGGCAAAGACCTCTGAGTTGCCTGTGGTGAAGAGGGCTGATGTGCTGCCCTGGCTCTGGATGTAGTGGCCTGTGTAGGCGTTCTGGAAACTCACGGTATTGCCGTTGACATTGAGTTTCCACACCTTCTCGTAGTCGGTGCTGGCGTAGCTTGTAGCCGTAGCGACGGTAGAGTTGACAAAGTTTTCGTACATGTAGCGGTTGTACGCCGTGCACTTCACGGTGTAATAGCCCGAGGTTAGTTCTGCCCTGATGCCCACTACGCCCAGTAGTGTGATAAGGAATAGCGAAACAAATCTTTTCATAGTCATATTGATTCGTAGTTGTTGGGCCGTATTATTAGGTTTAGAATACGAGGAGACCTGCTATGCCTGAGAGTATGATGATGCGGATAGCTCCTATCTTGAATATCTGCTGGCCAATCATGGCAAAGAGGAAGAGTCCGATGCTGATCCAGAATCGCCATGGGCACTCAGTGGGTGTGGAGAAGTTCTCGGCATTCATCAGCAGGATGGCCGCCGAGGCAAGTAGTCCTACCACAGCTGGGCGTAGTGTCTTGAATACATCCTCTACGGCAGGATGATTTTTGTACTTCATCAGGAACTTGCTTATGAGCAGCATGAGCACGAAGCTGGGCAGTACGACAGCCAGAGTGGCAATGGCGCTACCCAATACGCCCCATCCTGCGGCATGCCCTGCATTAACGATGCTGGTGTAGCCTACATAGGTGGCCGAGTTGATGCCGATGGGGCCGGGTGTGCTCTGGCTGATGGCTACGATGTCGGTGAACTGTCCCATGTTCATCCAGTGGTAGCGAGTCACGACCTCGCCTTGTATCATGGATATCATGGCATAGCCGCCACCAAAGCCAAAGAGTCCTATCTTGAAGAACGTCCAGAATAGTTGTAGGTAGAGTGTTAGCATGTGCGCCCCTTTCCTTTCCTCCCACGGGGTAGGGAGGGACTCGTATCAGGGGGTGGGAGTCTGTATTAGTACGTAGTGGATAGAATAATGATGGGGAGGAAGATTGTGGTGTTATTCGTCAATCCTCCTCCTTGTTGACCCATTGTCCCCACACGTAACCACCCACTCCGGCTGCGAGGACCACGTAGATGGGGCTCATGCCATAGATGCAGATGAGCAGTACTGCGAGGATAGGTATCCAGATGTTGCGCAGGTTGACTTTGGCCGTCTTTGCCATCTTGAAGGTGGGTGCTGCGATGAGAGCCACCACAGCGGGGCGTAGGCCGAGGAAGAAACTCTCGACGTATTTGTTCTCGCGGAATGCTGCGAAGATGAGGGCTATGAGGAGTATGATGACGAACGAGGGTGTGATGGCAGCCAATGTGGTGGCGAGTGCCCCTGGCACACCTCTGAGCTTGTAGCCTATGAAAATGGCGATGTTGACGGCAAAGATGCCTGGGCACGACTGTGCCACGGCCATGAGGTCTACAAGTTCTTCCTCGGTGACCCATCCTTTCTCTTCCACCACCTTCTGCTGTATGAGCGGTATCATGGCATATCCGCCACCTATGGTGAAGAGACCTATATAAGCAAAGGTAAGGAAGAGGGATATGAGTCCCTCCCCCTTTCCTTCTTTCCTTAGGGAAATAGAAGATAGGTATGATCTAAACTGATTTATCATGCGTTCTCCTCAATCCATTTGCGAGCGTTGACGAATGCCTCGATCCAGGGCGTTACCTCGTCCTGACGACGCTCGGCGGGATACCATGCGTTCTGCCAGGGGAAGATAGCACGCTCGAGGTGGGGCATCATGGCCAGGTGACGACCATCTGTGGTGCAGATACCGGCTACAGAGAAGTCTGAGCCGTTGGGGTTGGCGGGATACTCATCGTATGAGTACTTGGCAATCACGTTGTAGTCGTCCTCGGTGCCGGGCAGAGAGAACTTGCCCTCGCCGTGAGCCACCCAGATGCCGAGCTTGTTGCCGCTGAGCGAACCGAACATGACGCTTCGGTTGGTGGGGATGGTGAGGCTGACGAAAGAAGACTCGAACTTGTGTGAGTCGTTGTGGAGCATCTTGGCTGTAGCCTTGCCGTCGAGACGGCCCACGAGACCGAGTTCTACCATGAGCTGGCAACCGTTGCAGATACCCAGCGAGAGGGTGTCCTTGCGGGCATAGAATTTGTCGAGGGCCTCCTTAGCTTTGGGATTGTAGAGGAATGCACCAGCCCATCCCTTGGCCGAACCAAGTACGTCGGAGTTAGAGAAACCACCGCAGAAGACAATCATGTTGACGTCCTCGAGGGTCTCACGACCGCTGACGAGGTCGGTCATCATGACGTCCTTCACATCGAAGCCGGCGAGGTAGAGGCTGTATGCCATCTCGCGCTCACCATTGGTACCCTTCTCGCGGATGATGGCTGCACGTACGCCACTCTTCTCGCGGCGGTCTGCGCTGATGCCATACTGAGCGAGCTGACCTGTGAAGTCGTTGTTGAATGCCATCTCGAGGGGCTGCTGCTTGTAGTTCTCGAAGCGTTTCTTGGCACATCCGTTCATGCTCTGACGACGGTCGAGCAGGTAGCTGCTGGTATACCATACGTCGCGCATGTAGTCGATGCCCATCTGGTACTCGATGCCATCGAGGCTGACCTGTACGAGGCGCTCGTCGGTGGGCTGGCCGAGCTTGATGTAGCTTACGCCTGCTCCATCGAGGATTTCCTTGAATGCCTTCTTCTGCTTGTCGCTGACCTGTACGATGACACCGGGATTCTCGGCGAAGAGTACCTTAACGATGTCGTTGTTCTTGAAGCCGTCGAGCGATACCTCAACGCCGCCCTCCTGGTTGGCAAAGCACATCTCGAGCAGGGCGGTTATCATACCACCGGCAGAGATGTCGTGACCGGCGAGGATAAGTCCCTCGCTGACGCACTTCTGTACGGCATTGAATGCAGATCGGAAGTAGTCGGGGTCAGCCACGGTGGGCACATCGCTGCCTACCTTGCCGAGGCTCTGTGCGAAGGCCGAACCACCGAGGCGGAGCTGGTCGAATGAGAAGTCGATATGGTAGAGGCTGCTCTCAACCCCATTCTGGATGACGGGAGACACCACCTTGCGGATGTCGCTTACCTCGCCACCAGAGGTTACGATGACCGTACCTGGGGCGATGATCTTGTCGCCGTTGGGGTACTTCTGTGTCATACTGAGTGAGTCCTTGCCGGTGGGTACATTGATGCCCAGGGCGCAGCAGAAGTTGCTGAGGCCCTCTACGCCCTGATAGAGGCGTGCATCCTCGCCCTCCTGTGAGCGGCAGGGCCACATCCAGTTGGCTGAGAGGCTTACGCTGTCGAGGCCCTCTGCGAGGGGAGCCCATACGATGTTGGTGAGGCTCTCGCTTACGGCCAGCACGCTACCCTTGGCGGGGTCGGCCAATCCGGCCTGAGGTGCATGGCCCAGAGCGGTGGCGATACCCTTGCGGCCACGGTAGTCGAGGGCTACCACACCACAGTCGCTGAGGGGGAGCTGAATCTCACCCTGGCATTGCTGGCGAGCCACCTTACCGGTCACGGAGCGGTCCACCTTGTTGGTCAGCCAGTCCTTGCAGGCCACAGCCTCGAGCTGGAGCACGGTGGCAACATAGTCGTTGAGGTGGGCTGCGTCGTATGATACGTTCTCGTAGTTGCGCACTACGGTGTTGTCGCGCATGTAGGTCTTGGGCGAGTGGCCAAACATCTGTGCCACGTCGAGGTCGAAGGGGCGTACGCCGTCGGCCTGCTGGAAGGCGAAGTGTGCATCGCCGGTGCACTCACCGACTACATACATGGGTGCACGCTCGCGCTCTGCTATCTTGCGTACGTGGTCGAGGTGCTCCTCCTGGATGAGCAGACCCATACGCTCCTGGCTCTCGTTGGCGATGATCTCCTTGCTCGAAAGGGTCTGGTCGCCGATGGGGAGTTTAGACATGTCGATGAGACCGCCACACTCCTCCACGAGCTCGCTCAGGCAGTTGACGTGGCCTGCACTACCATGATCGTGGATGCTGACTACGGGGTTGACATCCTCCTCGCAGAGTGCACGCACCAGGTTGTTGGCACGCTTCTGCATCTCGGGGTTGGCACGCTGCACGGCGTTGAGCTCGATACCGCTGGAGTAGCGACCGGTATCGACTGATGATACGGAACCGCCACCGAGTCCGATGCGGTAGTTGTCGCCACCGACTACGACCACCTTGTTGCCCTTCTGGGGAGCGCCCTTGAGGCAGTCGCGCTTGGTGCCGAAGCCGACACCACCGGCGAGCATGATGACCTTGTCGTAGGCGTACTTCTCGTCATTCTGCTCCTCCTTGTGTTCGAAGGTGAGCACCGAACCACAGATGAGAGGCTGTCCGAACTTATTGCCGAAGTCAGAGGCGCCGTTGGATGCCTTGATGAGTATCTGCTCGGGAGTCTGATAGAGCCACTTGCGGACGGGGAGGATAGACTCCCAGTTGCGGTGGAGGGCATCCTGGTTGACACCTTCGCCAGCCTCCACGGTGGGGCGTGAGTAGCTGGTCATATATACGGCAGTACCTGCGATGGGCCATGAACCTACACCACCACCCATACGGTCGCGGATCTCGCCGCCAGTACCAGTAGAAGCGCCGTTGAAGGGCTCCACGGTGGTGGGGAAGTTGTGTGTCTCAGCCTTGATGCTGATAACGCTCTCGATGTCCTTGATGACGAAGTAGTCGCTGGTGGAGTGGTCTGCGGGAGCAAACTGTTCGATGACGGGACCCTCGGCAAAGGCTACGTTGTCCTTGTAGGCTGAGATGATCTTGTGGGGATTCTCCTGGGTGGTTTTCTTGATCATCTGGAAGAGGCTCGAGGGTTTCTCCTCGCCGTCGATGATGAAGGTACCGCCGAAAATCTTGTGACGGCAATGCTCAGAGTTGATCTGTGCGAAGCCGAATACCTCTGAGTCGGTCAGTTTTCTTCCGAGCTGGCCCTCCACCTGGTGGAGGTATTCTATCTCCTCGGGGCTGAGTGCGAGTCCCTCCTGCTCGTTGTATTCCTCCAGATTGTCGATCATCTGGATGGCAGCGGGCTGGATGTTGACGGTGAAGATGTCCTGGTCGAGACCTATGTAGAGGCGCTGCAGCATGGGGTCGCCTCCCTTGACGTCCTCAATGGTGGGGTGGTCTGTGGAGGCGAGCTTGCTGCCCTCTACCTCGAAGTACTCTTCGATGCGGAGTATGCCGCTGATGTTCATGTTCTGAGTAATCTCAACGGCGTTGGTGCTCCAGGGGGTAATCATTTCGCGGCGAGGACCTACGAAGTAGCCCTCGATGGTCTGTGCCTCGAGTGCTTCTGCGTTGCCATACAGCCAGCAGAGTTTCTCTTTGTCTTCGCTTGTGAGTGTGCCTGCACACTGGGTCGCGATAATGCTCTTTTGGGAAGTCTTGAAGAAGAAAATTGCCATAGTCTTTTCTGTTGTTGTGTATTTTGTTGCAAAGGTACGAAAAAACGCTTGAATAGGCAAGCGGAAGGGGTGAAAAAGTTGGGCAAATGGGCTAATATAGAGTGGGGTGTCGGGGAGAGTGGGTGAGGGTGAAGAAATTGGTTTATCGGTCAAGGGACTGGCCAAAATTTGGTTAGAGTGTGGGCAATGGATAGGTCGGGAAAATAAAGTGTTTTGTGGTTCTGCGAGTCAGTTCTGTGTCCAAATTATGGTTTATCGGGGAGATTGGGGAAAATATCAATAAATAAAAAGATATAACAGGAGATTTGATATAAATAAAAAGTGGATGGGGGAAAGATGGGAGCCCGTGGCGCTGCCTCCACCCTTTATCATCCTCTTTTTATTTATTAGCTCCTATTTTTATCGTCTCTTATTTATTTTTCTTTATTGATATTTTATTATTACCAGCGAGTTATATGTTAACCTATAATTTTTCCCGGACACCATCTGTATTCTATCTACACATAACGAATTACACAAAGTTGCCCCAACATCGCAGTTTTGATGCTGGGGCTTTATCAATCTCTTACCGTTAAGTTATTTCTCATCATGTATTTTTTTGCTTATGTAGCAGTCAATGCCAAAGATGCTTCCGCAATAAATGAGGATTTGGGCGAAGATGAAGAGAACTGAATCATGGATTTCTCCAGGAGGAGGAATCAGCAAGGCTACGAAGGCGAGGATGATACCGAAGGTTAGGAGTACGATGGCTGTCAGTTCCTTGAGATTGGGATTACTGTTGAGTGGCATAATAGTGAGTTTTTGATGTTAAACGAAAAAGCAAGGAGGTTTTGCCCATATTAGATTATACCTCCTTGCCTTCTTCTTTTAAATTGCTGATTATTCGAGAACCATGTCATTATCATTAGGGGTGTTTCCCCCAGAAGGAGTATTGCTACCATTTGAAGGATTTGAGGCATTGCTCTCGCCACGGTTGTACTCAACCACCTCCTTGAAGCGTGCAGTCACGTCAAGCTGCTTCTTCGAAATCTCACCAGTACCGATGGCGTTGATGTACGCCTTGACGATGTTGCCTGAAGGAGTGAAATCAGCAGGAGAGTCGGCAGGACGGCTTGTCAGACCGAGGCTGAAAATTGCAAGGTCATCGAGCTTCACCTTCTTTGAATCGAGCAGAAGTTCACGGACGCAAGCCACCATGTCCTTCAGTACGCCATGGATAGTACCCTTGGAATAAGGAGTGTTGTGGTTGCTCATGTGCTCAGCGAGTTCTTCGAGACCGATAGTCTCGTCATGGAAGGCGCGAGCATAATACTTGTCCTTCAAGCCAGCCGAACTGTTGTTTTTGTAAATTCTGTACTTAATAGAAGCCATAATAATACGGTTTTAAAAGTTGAACAATCTGTTTGGTAAAACTCGAAGCGTATTTTTCCTAAACAGGGCCCGTGTTTTGGTTAAACGCGCTTTTTGTTTTACGATGCAAAGTTACGACATTCACCATCGGCGGTTGGGCGATAGATAACGATGCCGTGCGATAGTGGAACATTTTCTAAAAGAAATTTTTACGGCTCTCCCAAATGCTCCACAATCATGCGAATCTGACGAGGTGTAAACCCCTTTGCACTTTTCTCGTAACCTGCGGTTTCCAACTGTCTTAGTAATGGAGTACAACGGTAAATCCATGCCATCAGATGGTTGACAGCCGTTCGAGGATTGCTGTCTGGGAAGTACATCAAGGCGAGTTCCTTCTTGGTGTATGGTCGTATCTTGAAGTCTGTCATTTCTGTTGTGATTTAAGTTGAACGTAATAATCTGAGAAGTCTTTGCATCCTAAAGGCAACTGATGATGCACAAGATCAGGAAGAATCTCTTTCAGTTGTAGGAAAAGTCGCTCACCTGGAGCATCCTTA
>CALZKW010000046.1 GCA_945788095.1 uncultured Prevotellaceae bacterium
GAAACGCTGTTTCTAGCACCATTCCGTATGGAGTAATGCAAGAAACGCTGTTTCTGCCATCTTCCTCTTCGGAAAGAAGCAATCATCGTGCCACAATTCCTTCGCGCACTTTTCCGAGGCATTAATGACACTGTTTCTTGCTCCAAACCGACAAGAATTGCCACAATGTCAGCCGTATTCTGCCATTTTAATGACAATATAGCGTAAATTTTTATGGTTTTTCGCTTCATGAAGCCCATAAACCGTTGAAAATCCATATTTTTAATGGTGAGTTAGGAACTCCCGAAACTTAAATCTAATTACTTTCCCATTCCTATGCATACCCTATTGAGTACTCTATATATATAATATGGAGTACTTCATGCATGTCCGATGAAGTACTCCATGTGTGGTTAGCCTATTTCTATTTCGTAGGTATTCTCGAACTGTTGTCCCGGTTCGAGTAGGTTGGTGAAGGGACGTTCGTGGAGTTGTCCCTCGAATCCGAAGGGGTCGCAGCAACCATGCCAGGGTTCGATGCAGACGAAGGGGGACTGTCCGCCGTTGGGGCTCCACAGGGCGAGGATGGGCATCTGGAAGCGCAGGGTGAGCACCTCCTGACGGTGGGCATCGAGGAGGGTGCAGCTGTTGAGCACATTGCGGCAGTCGAGGATGGTGTCGCAGTCGAAGGTGTGGTTGGTGAGGGGGAGGAGACCATCTGTGAGGGGCACATCGAACGTGGTCTCCGGGTCGGTATAGCCCCCGGGGCGCAGACCGGCGCTGACGAGGCGGTCGGTGACGTTGAAGGCGAGGTAGCCATGCACCTCGGCCTCGGCATCATAGTGGGGAAGGAGGAATCCGGGATGTGCACCGATATGGAAGGGTAGGGTGAGGTGGGGGGAGGGGTTGTCGACCTGCCACGTCACGCTGATGGTGCTCTGGGTGAGCGTATAGGTGATGGTGAGGATGAAGGGGAAGGGGTAGCGCTCAAGGGTGTCGTCGGTGCTCGTGAGGCGCAGGGCGACGGTGGTGGGAGTGTGGCTGATGACATCGAAGTCGAGGTCGCGGGCGAAGCCGTGCTGGCCCATGTGGTAGGTGGTGTCGCCCACGCGGAACTGGTCTTGGTAGGCATGGCCCACGAGGGGGAAGAGCACAGGCGAACGGCGTCCCCAGTAGGCGGGATCACCCTGCCAGAGCAGTTCTTGTTGGTCACGCTTGCGGATGATGCTTTGCATCTCGGCTCCGTGCTCACTGATGGTGAGGCGGAGGTAGGTGTTTTCGAGGGTTTGCATAAGATAATAAGACTCTCCCCCTGCCCTCCCTATAGGAGGGGGCCGAGGGTGGGGTTTACAATTAATAATTAACAATTAACAATGGCAACAATACTCGAGCGAGGCGAGCGTAATCTGCAACAAGCCATTCGTCCTTATAACTTCCCTATTACTTCTTTATAACTTCTAAGAAGCCCCCCTACCATATTATATCTTTATGCAACTTGTGCGTCACCTCGGGGTAGGTGAGATAGAGGGTGGCAAACTTGCGGAGGTAGGTGCAGAAGTCGGGGGTGTGGACCTTGATGTTGTCGGCCAGTCCGAGCACGAAGCGGCCTATGCCGATGTAGTTGCTCACGCGGCCACGGTAGCGCCACTCGTTGTCGGCCACCTGGATGATGTCGTGGACGGTGAGGGGGTATTCGTCGATCATGATGTTCATCGAACGGCGGTTGAGGGTGAGTTCCACCTCGTGGGTCTCGCCGTCGTGGGAGATCATGCGGAAGGCATCGGTGAAGCATGAGCGGTGCTCGCTGCGGTGCTCCCAGGGTTGCTTCTGGAGCAGACGTACATCGTCCATACGCGAGAGGGCAAACACCTTGTTCTGCATGCTCTTGGGCTCAAAGCACCACACGAGCTTGTTCTCGGGACCAAAGGCAAAGGGCTCCACGATGCGGTCGGAGAGGGAGTGCGAATTGGATGACGAATAGCCCACTATCTTGACGCACACACCCATCTCGATGGCCTGCATCAGCGTGGTCACCTTGGCCGAGCGTTGGGTCTGGCGTATGCGCTCCTTGACATCCTCGCGGGCATAGACGGCCCCGAGCTTGTCGATGAGTTCGCGCTTGGCCTCTGTGTCGGCCTCGATGCGCGAGATGGCTGTGTAGAGCATGGCAGCCTCCTCCTGGTTGAAGTAGACGAGGTCGCTGACCTGCCTGAAGAGGGGGTCTTTCTTCTCAAAGGAGACGCATCCATTGTCGGTGATGACGGAGAAACCGGCATTGATGTACTTGTCGAGATTGCGGCGCAGGGTGCGCGGACTCATCTCATACTGTCTGCAGAGCTCCTCGCGGTTGAGGGGCTTGCGGGCAGTGATGAGGCGTATGAGGAGCTGTATGCTGCGGTCTTTTGTGGGGTTTTCCATAGCGGTGAGTGATAGGGGGTAGCGGTGTGTCAGCGCATCTCGGAGGGCACCACGAGGCGCTGCTTGCGGTTGTGGCTGTTGCCCGGGGTGGGGGTGGAGTGGATGTCGAAGCCACGACCGGTGGCGTTGTATTCGTTCCAGCGAGCCATGATGCGGTCTACGTAGGTGGCGGTCTCGGTGCCTCGCATATAGCCATGCTTGACATCGGGGCGGGTATAGTAGGTGGGGTCGGAGAGGCGGAGCAGGTAGGGCGACACCTGCGACCACTTCATGGGGTCTTGTCCCTCGGCCTTGGCCAGCGTCATGGCGTCCTTGATGTGGCCCTCGCCGCCGTTGTAGGCTGCCAATATATAATGTATGCGCTCGTAGGGGTCGGTGATGTCGCGGAAGGCCTGCTGCAGACGGCCGATGTGCTTGCATCCTGCCTCGATGTTGCGCTCAGGATTCCAGATGGCGTCGCCCTCGAGGCCATAGCGGGCTGCGGTGCGCGGCATGAGCTGCATGATGCCCTTGGCTCCGGCATACGACTCGGCCTCGGGGTCGAAACCGCTCTCCTGCCAGGCTATCGACACAAGCAGACGCCAGTCGAAACCAGAGTGGGGAGCATACTGACGGAAGGCGTGGTCGTAGGGCGAGAGGGCATTCTTGTCCTGACCGCCAACACCCATCATGGGCAGTTCGCGGCGACGCTTGTAGCCGCTCTCCTGGCGGGTGGCCTCGGCAGTGGCGACACAAAGTGTGGCGCGCAACGAGGGGGAGTACCATGCATCGAGGGCAGCAGCCAGGGCGGTGCACTCGCGGCGCACGAGCCACGAGGGCCAGAGTGAGGCCTTGCGCTGGGCGGAGGGCGTGGTGAGGGTATCGCAAGCGAAGGCTCCGCAGTGGCGGAAGTCCCTGTCGTGGCCCGCTATCTCGAGCATGGCTATGTCGACGGTGCCCTTGGTGAGGAGGTCGAGGAGCTGTGTGGTGTCGGCCACCAGGGTGACGCGCAGGCGCAGTCCCTGACTCTGGGCGAAGTGGTTGGCCAACTGATACATCTCACCAAACTCCTCGCCGCGGTATTCGAAGTAGGTCTTCGGACCGCTGATGGTGGCCACGAGCAGTTCGCCGCCATCGATGATGTCGGGCAGGTCGTAGATCATCTCATCGGCCGTGGTGATGGTGTCTTCCTCCTGACCAAACATCGAGGATGTGTGGCGCACGTTGGGGCGCTCCTGACACGAAGCCAGGAGCATCAGGACGGCAACAAGAGGGTAGGGGCGAAGGGTCATTTGTTGGCTCTGTTGGTGATATAGGTGCGCATGATTTCGATGGCGCGCTCGTTCATGCCTCCCTGGGGGATGATGAGGTCGGCATAGCGCTTGGTGGGCTCGATGAACTCCTCGTGCATGGGCTTGAGCACGTCGAGGTAGCGGTCGATAACCATCTGTGTGGTGCGTCCACGCTCCACGATGTCGCGCTGGATGACACGGATGAGACGCTCGTCGGGATCTGCATCCACGAATATCTTGAGGTCCATGAGGTCGCGCAGCTGCTTGTTCCACAGCGCCATGATGCCCTCGATGATGATGACCTCGCAGGGCTCGATGTGCATGGTCTCCTCCTGACGGTTGCTCTCCAGATAGCTATAGGTGGGCTGCTCGATGGCCTTGCCCTGGCGCAGGTCGTGGATCTGCTGTGTGAGGAGGGCCCAGTCGAAGGCATCGGGGTGGTCGAAGTTGATCTTGCGACGCTCCTCCATGGTGAGGTGCGTTGTGTCATTATAGTAGGAGTCCTGGGGGATGAGAGCCACCTTGTCGAGGGGTATGCTCTCCATGATTTTTCTCACCACGGTGGTCTTGCCCGAACCGGTACCGCCGGCGATGCCTATGATATACATAATGTGTGCTTGATTTAGTTGTTGAACGTCTATTTGCAAGGCAAAAGGCTATATTTTTGCCTCTGATAATGCAAAGGTAGGAAAATTTCGTTAACTTTGCACGCGTTAAAAGGTATTAATTTTACTAAGGTAACTCGCAAATCTTAACAACCATGCTTAGAATCGCTGTACAATCTAAGGGCCGCCTCTACGAGGATACTATGCACCTTCTGGCCGAGGCCGGCATCAAGATACCCAGCAGCAAGCGCACCTTGCTGGTGGAGTCGACAAACTTCCCCGTAGAAATACTCTATCTCCGCGACGATGATATCCCACAGAGCGTAGCCACTGGTGTGGCCGACCTGGGTATCGTGGGGCAGAACGAGTACGAGGAGCGACACGAGGACGCCGAGATTATCCGTCCCCTGGGCTTCAGCAAGTGCCGCCTCTCGCTGGCCATCCCCAAGGCTGAGCACTACGAGGGTCTGCAGTGGTTTGAGGGCAAAAAGATAGCCACATCCTATCCCGGCATCCTAAGTCGCTACATGGCCGAGAAGGGCGTCAAGGCGGACATTCATGTCATCACCGGCTCGGTAGAAATCAGTCCGGGCATCGGTCTCGCCGACGCCATCTTTGACATCGTGAGCAGCGGCAGCACACTGGTGAGCAACAACCTGCGCGAGGTGGAGGTGGTGATGAAGAGCGAGGCTCTGCTCATCGGCAACAAAGCCATGAGCCAGGAGAAGCGCGACATACTGGACGAACTCCTCTTCCGCATCGAGGCCGTCAAGGCTGCCGAGGACAAGAAGTATGTGCTGATGAATGCTCCCACGGAGAATGTCAAGAAGATAGTCGACATACTGCCCGGAGCCAAGAGTCCTACTGTGATGCCCCTCGCCACCGAGGGATGGAGCAGCGTACACACCGTCATCGACGAGAAGAGTTTCTGGGCCATCATCAGTCAGCTCAAGGCCTTAGGTGCCCAAGGCATACTGGTGATACCCATTGAGAAAATGATACTCTGAGGATGTGAGGCTCACAGTAAGCCTAATTAGATCAATAAGCCCAATGGGCCTAATGAGCCCACAACCTACAACCTCAAACCCTACAACCTCAGACAATGAACACCTATAAATATCCCACCCGAGAGGAGTGGCAGCAGCTCCTGAAGCGCCCTGCCAAGGAGGCCTCGCAGCTCAATGCCATCGTGGGCGATGTGCTGGCAGAGGTGCGCCGCAATGGCGATGCTGCCCTGAAGGCCTACGAGGAGAAGTTTGACCACGTCTGTCTCGACGCACTGGCCGTCACCACGGCCGAGATGGAGGAGGCAGAGAGCCTCGTGGATGACGAACTGAAGGCCGCCATCGAACTGGCCCACAGGAATATCCATACCTTCCATGCCTCGCAGCAGCATGTCAGCCGTGAGGTGGAGGTGACACAAGGCGTCACCTGCTGGCAGAAGAGCGTGGCCATCGAGCGCGTGGGTCTCTACATCCCCGGTGGTACGGCACCCCTCTTCTCCACCGTGCTGATGCTGGCCACACCAGCCAAGATAGCAGGATGCCGCGAGATAGTGCTGTGCACGCCCCCCATGAGGGACGGACGTGTACATCCCGCCATCCTCGTGGCAGCCCGAGTGGCAGGTGTGAGCCGCATCTTCAAGTTGGGCGGCGTACAGGCTATCGGAGCTATGGCTTATGGCACAGAGTCGGTGCCCAAGGTGGACAAGATTTTCGGCCCCGGCAATCAGTATGTGATGTGTGCCAAGCAGCAGGTCAGCCTGACAGATGTAGCCATCGATATGCCTGCTGGCCCCAGCGAGGTGGCCGTGGTGGCTGATGCCACCTGCAATCCCGCCTTTGTGGCTGCCGACCTGCTCAGTCAGGCCGAGCATGGTCTTGACTCGCAGTCCATCCTCTTTACGGATAGCATGGAGGTGGCTCAGGCAGTCAGCGAGGAGGTGGCACGCCAACTCGCCCTCTTGCCCCGCCGTGAGATAGCAGCGGCGTCGCTCGAGCATAGCAAGACCATCGTGCTCCACGACATCCGTGAGGCCTTCGATATCTGCAACGAGTATGCACCCGAGCATCTCATACTGGCCATGGATAGCGCCCTGGAGCAGGCCGACCGTGTGGTCAATGCCGGTAGCGTCTTCCTGGGCCACTATTCGTGTGAGAGTGCCGGCGACTATGCCTCGGGCACCAACCACACCCTGCCCACCTCGGGCTATGCCAGAGCATACAGCGGCGTGAATCTCGACAGTTTCTGCCGCAAGATTACCTTCCAGCACCTCACCCCCGAGGGTGTACGCTCCATAGGTCGTGCCGTGGAACTCATGGCCGAGGCTGAGCAGCTCGATGCACACCGACGTGCCATGACGGTGCGTCTTGAGAGCATCCAATAAATCGCAACGGGCCCTGCAAGCCCTCAGTACCTCCATTACATTAACACCCACACATGGATCTCAATAAGATAGTAAGAGACAACATCCTGCGCCTCAAGCCCTACAGTTGTGCCAGAGATGAATTCAAGGGACGCGAGGCAAGCGTCTTCCTCGATGCCAACGAGAGCCCCTTCAACGGCCCCTACAATCGATACCCTGACCCCCTACAGGTGGAACTCAAGGCTGCGATAGCCCGCGAGAAGGGCATACCCTCGCCCTACATCTTCTTGGGCAACGGCAGTGACGAGGCCATCGACCTCGTCTATCGTGTGTTTTGTGAGCCCGGCATCGACAACGTAGTAGCTATTCAGCCCACCTACGGCATGTATGGTGTATGTGCCGACATCAATAATGTAGAGTACCGCCAGGTGCCCCTCGGCGAGGGTTACAACCTCGATGCCGATGCCCTCCTGGGTGCCTGCGACGAGCATACCAAGGTGATTTGGATATGCACACCCAACAACCCCACAGGCAATGTCCTCGACCGCAAGCAGATAGAGACTGTCATCGAACTCTTTGATGGCATCGTGGTCATCGATGAGGCTTATTCCGACTTCTGCGACGAGCGCCCCTTCCGCTACGATGTAGGCCGCTACGACAACCTTATCGTGCTCAACACCTTCTCGAAGGCATGGGCCAGCGCAGCCATACGGCTCGGCATGGCATACGCCAACCCCGCCATCATTGCCTTCTTCAACAAGGTGAAGTACCCCTACAATGTCAATATGCTCACCCAGCAGGAGGCCCTCAAGGTGCTCTCTGACCGCAGACGCTACATGAAGTGGCTCATCACCACACGTCAGGAGCGCGACAACCTGATGCCCTCGTTCGCCCTTCTGCCCTTCTGCCAGAAGGTATACCCCTCCAGTGCTAACTTCTTCCTGGCCAAGGTAACCGATGCTGAGCGCATTTACAACTATCTCATCGACTGCGGCATCGTGGTGCGCAATCGCAACAATGTGGCTCTCTGCGAGGGCTGTCTGCGCATCACCGTGGGCGATGCTCAGGAGAACAATGCTCTGCTCAGTGCCCTTCGCAAGGCTCCCTTCTGATGATTCCCCAGGGTGCTATCTATTAATCTGACCCCAATGACAATGACCAACGATAGAAATCTGACTCCTGTCTGTCTCGAGCACACACCCCTCGTGGAAGGTGTCAAGGTGCTCTTCATCGACCGCGACGGCACCTTGCTCAAGGAGCCTGTCGACGAGCAGGTGGACAGCTACGAGAAGTTTGAGTTTGTGGAGGGCGCCATCAGTGCCCTTCGCTTCATTCGCAACCACACCGACTACCGTCTCGTGATGGTGAGTAACCAGGATGGACTGGGCTCGCAGAGTTATCCCGAAGATACCTTCTGGCCCACCCACAACCTCATGCTCCAGATACTCCGTGGCGAGGGTGTGGAGTTTGATGCCCAGTATATCGATCGCAGTTTCCCCGAGGATAACCTTCCCACCCGCAAGCCCGGCACGGCCATGCTCACACCGTATCTTAATGGAGCAGTCAATATGGCAGAAAGCTTCGTTATCGGCGACCGTGAGAGCGATGTTATGCTGGCTACCAACCTTGGATGTTGTGCCCTGCGCCTTGGTCCCGATATGGACTGGCAACGCATCACGGAGATTGTGTATGGCGGTGAGCGCACCGCAGAGGTGGTACGCACCACCAAGGAGACAGACATCCGCGTTGCTGTCAATCTCGATGGCACGGGGCAGAGCGACATACAGACGGGCCTGGGATTCTTCGACCACATGCTCGAGCAGATAGCCCGCCATGGCAATATCGACCTCATCATTCGCTGTCAAGGGGACCTCCACGTAGACGAGCATCACACCATTGAGGACGTAGCTCTCGCGCTGGGCGAATGCCTCCACAAGGCTCTCGGCTCTAAGCGTGGCATTGAGCGCTATGGCTACTGCCTGCCTATGGACGACTGCCTCTGCCAGGTAGCTCTCGACTTCGGAGGCCGTCCCTGGTTGGTTTGGGATGCTGATTTCCGCCGTGAGAGCATCGGCGAGATGCCCACAGAGATGTTTCTCCACTTCTTCAAGAGTCTCTCGGATGCAGCCCGCATGAATCTCAATATCCATGCCGAGGGCACCAATGAGCACCACAAGATAGAGGGCATCTTCAAGGCTTTGGCACGTGCCATCAAGATGGCTGTGCGCCGCGATGTGGACCACTATGTCTTACCCTCAAGCAAGGGCGTGCTATGACATATCCATCGGTCCTACTGGCCAATGCCGTCAATGAGTTCTCCCGACTGCCCGGCATAGGTAGCAAGACGGCTATGCGCCTTGTGCTCCACCTGCTCCGACAAGATGTCGAGGTGGTTGATGCCTTTGCCACAAGCCTGACCCGTCTGCGCAACGAGGTGAAATTCTGTAAGCATTGTCACAACATCTCCGACACCGATGTCTGCTCCATCTGTAGCAATCCCCGTCGAGATGCCGCTACAGTGTGCGTGGTGGAGAATATCCAGGATGTGATGGCCATCGAGAACACGCAGCAGTACAATGGCGTCTACCACGTCCTCGGCGGTGTCATCTCGCCTATGGATGGCGTGGGGCCCTCCGATCTGCAGATAGCCTCGCTCGTGGAGCGTGTGGGCAGAGGCGATATCAGCGAGGTCATCCTCGCTCTGAGCCCCACGATGGAGGGCGATACCACCAACTTCTTCATCTTCCGCAAGTTGGCCGCCTCTGGGGTCAAGGTCACCGTCATCGCCCGTGGTGTGGCTCAGAACGATGAGTTGCAATACACCGACGAGGTTACGCTTGGCCGCTCCATCGTCAACCGTATGCCCTACAAGCAATAGTTTATAGGGGAGTTTAAGGGAAGTTAAAGGGAAGTTATAGGGACGATACCCCTGTTGCATGTTGCAGGCGTGACGTCCCTTTTACTCCACGAGCGAAGCGAGTTAACTCTCCTTTTGAGCCCTTAAAAACCCAAAATATAAAAAATAACAATGAATATCGACAAATTTCTCACCTATACAGCCTTGGGTTATCTCCTCATACCCATTGCAACCCTGGCCATGATGGCCTTTGGGATTCTCGAGCCTGGTGTGCTCGTGGGCGATGATGAGGGGCACTACTACTATCAGATAGCCGTCATCGTGTCGCTTCTGCTTATCCCCTTTGCGCTGCGCCTCATGGTTATGGAGCGTGTCAAGACCCGTGTGGCGAAGAGCATGCGTGCCTATATGCAGTACTCATTTGTGCGTATGGCCATGATAGAGACCGTATTGCTGCTCAGCGCCATGGGCTACTATTTCTATATGGAGAGCAGCATGCTGTGGTGCTTTGGTGTAGGCCTGATAGCCATGATGTATATCTGGCCCACTCGTCAGCGCCGACTTCACGAACAGGGACTCGACCATGAGGAATAGTCAGCAGCAACCCATCCCTGCCGGGAGCGATGCATCGCATCAGTATGACCTGGCCGTAGTTATAGTCAACTATAATGTGCGCTACTACGTGGAGCAGTGTCTGCACAGCGTGGAGCGTGCCTCCGCGGGACTCAACGTAGAGACCTGGGTGGTCGACAATGCCTCGTCCGACGATTCCGTGGCCTATCTCCAGGAGCGTTTCCCCCACGTTCACTTCATTGCCAATGAGGAGAATGTGGGTTTCTCGCGTGCTAACAATCAGGCCATTCGCCTCACTAATAGCCGCTACGTGCTGCTGCTCAATCCTGACACCATCCTCTCGGAGTCCACGCTGCACGACTGTGTGGCCTACATGGACGACCATTCCAATATCGGTGGTATGGGTGTGTCGATGTATGGTGCCAATGGTGAATTTGCACTCGAGAGCCGCCGCTCCCTGCCCGTGCCCTTCACGTCGTTCTGCAAACTGACGGGTCTCACGGCCCTCTTTCCCCACAGCCGTCTCTTTGGTCGCTACTATATGCGCTTTCTCGACCGCCGTCAACCAGCAGCCATCGAGGTCATCTCGGGTGCCTTCAATATGCTGCGCAGCCAGGCTCTGCAGCAGATAGGATTGCTCGACGAGACCTTCTTTATGTATGGCGAGGATATTGACCTGAGTTATCGCCTCACGCTGGGTGGGTGGGACAACTACTACTATCCCTCTCCCATCATTCACTACAAGGGCGAGAGCACCCGCAAGGACACCATCCGCTATGTCAATATCTTCTATGAGGCCATGATTATCTTCATGGAGAAGCACTTCCGACACCGCTACCACCACGCCACGCTCATCTTTCGTCTCGGCATCTACTTGCGTGCTGGCCTGGAGTACATCAAGCGCTTCCTCAACCCCCTCAAGCGCCTTATAGCCCGCACACCTCCCCCCGAGCGCGTCATGCTCATGGGACATAAGAACTACTGCGAAGCTATGCGCACCAAGTGTCAGCAGGCTGGCTATACCGTGGTCGAAGAGGGCGAGGTCAATCATGTCATATTCTCCACCTCCGACTACTCCTACGAGGCCATGATAGCCTATATGCGCGACCACTACAAGCAGCATCCACGCACCTGTCTGGGCACCTATAATCCCGCTACGGGCATCATCATCCTCGTGGATCGTGTGCTCGCATAGCCAGGCATTAGAGGGGCGGGAAATAAAAATATACAGCAAATTCTTGGTCCATTCGCCAAAAAACTGTATCTTTGCAGCCGAATTGAGCCCCAGCGCTCATTTCTATAAGGCTGGTTCGGTAGCTCAGTTGGATTAGAGCAGCAGCCTTCTAAGCTGCGGGTCATGGGTTCGAGCCCCATCCGAATCACTCTGAAGAGCCTCACGCAAGTGGGGCTTTTTTGGTATCCATCTGCCATGGTAGACGTGCGTAAACGGCATACTTGCGATGCACAGATGGCATGGTTGTGTCGAGAAGGAGGCCAACATAACGTAATAGCATGAATACACTAAATAAATATTATAGTATGATAAAGCGATTATTCCTTATGGTGTCACTCCTGCTCATAGTGGGAATGATCAGTAGTGCTCAGGACTTCGGTTTTGGTGGCAATCAGCAGAGCTACAGACAGGCACAGTATAGCCACAAGTACTCCGACATTAACTATGCCGGTGACTCCATGGCCTACCATACCCTTGATGTCTATTTGCCACAGGGCAAGCGCCCCAAAAGGGGATACCCCGTGGTGGTACATATCTACGGTTCGGCATGGTTTAGCAACAATTCCAAGGGGGCAGCTGATATTCACACCATCTGTGCTGCCCTGCTCGATGCGGGCTATGCCGTGGTGTGTCCCAACCATCGCAGCAGTCTCGATGCGCGTTATCCCGCACAGATACAAGACATCAAGGCCGTGGTGCGCTGGGTGAGAGGCAATGCTAAGGAGTATGGCTTAGATTCACGCTTTGTGGCCACATCGGGCTTCTCCAGTGGTGCCCATCTGGCCTCGCTCTGTGCTGCTACCAACGACGTAGTCACGGGCCGCAGCGGTGAGGTGGAGATGGACATCGAGGGCAGTATCGGTCATTACACCCAGGAGAGCAGTCGCGTCAGCGCCTGCTGTGAGTGGTCGGGCCCCATTGATCTGATGAACATGGACTGCGGTGGTCTGCGTCCCGACAAGGAGCACTCGCCCGAGGCCGTGCTCATGGGCTACGTCTTCATGGGTCATGAGGATGCCTATCGTTTGCTCTCACCCATACACTACCTCAGTCCCCGCACCGTGCCCATCATGGTGTGTCATGGTGAGGCCGATCAGGTGGTGCCCGTATGTCAGGGCAAGGAACTGTATGAGGCCTTGCAGGATGCACGTGTGCCCGTCAGTCGTCTGCTCTTGCAGCCTGAGGGTGGTCATGGTTTCAATATGTACAGCGAGGAGAACCTCCGTGAGATGGTCACCTTCTTTGACAAGGCACGACGCAAGCGATGCAAATAGACCGCCACATACTGCGCCTTGCGCTGCCTTCGGTGGTGAGCAATATCACCGTGCCGCTGCTCGGACTCATAGATCTCGCCATCGTGGGCCATCTGGGCAGCGAGCACTATATAGCCGCTATTGCTATCGGTACCACCATCTTCAGCATGGTCTATTGGCTCTTTGCATTCCTGCGTATGGGCACCACGGCTGTTATCTCGCAGGCCTACGGAGCCGACGACCATGCTACGATACGTGTGGAACTCAAGCGTGCCCTGCTCTTTGCTCTCCTCATAGCCCTTGTGTTGCTCCTCATGCAGCAGCCTCTGCTGGCACTCTCGCTGGGCATACTGAGTCCGGAGGCGGCTGTTGTGCCCCATGCTTCGACCTACTACCACATCGTGGTGTGGGGAGCACCAGCCACGCTCGTCAACTACTGCCTGTGTGGATGGTACGTCGGCATGCACGACACGCGCCGCCCCATGATGATGGCTATTGTGCAGAATCTCACCAACATCGTCGTCAGTCTCCTTTTCGTCATGCTCCTCGGTATGGGGGTGGCCGGAGTGGCTTTGGGTACTCTCGTGGGTGTCTATGCCGGTATGGTCTACGGACTGCTTGGACTGAGGGGCAGAGACCTCTTTGCTTCGTGCCACCATCAGGATGACTGGGTGCAACTGCGCATGGTGGGACGCATCAAGCACTTCATGACTGTCAGTCGCGACATCTTCTTTCGCACACTCTGCATCGTGGCCGTCACGGTCTATTTCACCTCGGCCGGCAGTCGCCAGGGCGCCATGGTGCTCGATGCCAATGCCCTGCTGATGCAGCTATTCGTCATCTTCTCTTATTTCACTGATGGACTGGCCAACGCGGGCGAAGCATTGGCTGGTGCGAGTGCTGGGCGTGGTGACGAATGCGAACTTCGGCTGGTTGTGCGCCGCTTGCTGCTGTGGGGTGGGGGGCTTGCAGCGGCTTTCGCGTGCGTATATATAATAGGCGCAGAGGGGTTTCTCGGTCTGCTCACCGACCAGCTTGGCATCATCATCGAGGCTCGACGCTATCTGCCCTGGGTATGGGCAGTACCCTTTGTGGGCATCCTGGCCTTCGTCTGGGATGGTGTCTTCATCGGCATGGCCTACACACGTGGCATGCTTCTCTCCATGACCGTCGCTGCCGCCACCTTCTTTGGCGTGTGGTTTGCTTTGCAAACAAAAATGGCCAACCACGCATTGTGGCTGGCCTTCGATATGTATCTCTTGATGCGTGGTCTAGTGCAGACAATCCTCTGGCTTCGTCGCTTTAGAGGGCGAGTATGACGGCTATGAAGATGCCGATGAGGATAAACGAGAAACTACATCCCTTGTTCTCCTCCTTCTTCTCTGGTTTCTTCTCGCTCTCGCAGAGGCGACTGATGACGGGCATGACGCGCTGTGCCCCAGGGTGTCCCTGTTGTGCCGCCATCTCATACCATTTGCGTGCCTCGTGGTAGTCGTGTCGGCGTCCTATGCCGTTGTGGTACATCATGCCGAGGTTGTATTGTGCTCCAGCATAGCCCTGCTGTGCAGAGGCCAGGTAGAGTTCGTAGGCGCGCTTGAAGTCTCGGTTGATGCCGATGCCGTTCATATAGCGTGTGCCCAGCAGCAACTGTGCTGCGGGGTTACCCATCTCGGCCACGGGTATGATGTAGTCTGTGGGCATGCGCTCAAGCATGGCTGTGGCAGCCTCTGATCCACGTTCCGAAGCCTTGTCGATGAGTAGGAAGGCCTTGGTGTGGTCTTGTTCCACGCCATCACCGTTGTGGTACATCAGTCCAAGCAGCACCAGGGCATCTACCTCGGGTTCGTCTGCTTCCACGGCCATCGTGAGCCATAGTGCTGCGCGTTTCATGTCCTTTTCCTTGTCCTCTCCCTCCACTATCATCTTAGCGGCGGCCAATTGACTGTGATGGTCGCCCATGGCTGCTGCCTGCTCGTAGAGCTCAAGTGCACGTGCCTCGTCGAGGTCTACGCCCCATCCCACCTGATAGAGGGCTGCCAGCGAACTGATGCCTCCCACGTGCCCGGCATCGGCAGCCATGGCATACCATTGTGCTGCTTCTTGTTGGTCCTGGCTTACACCCTGACCATCGAGGTACATCTGCCCCAGGCGGAGTTGTGCAGCGGTGTCGCCTCCCTGTGCCTGGGTCTTAAGTGATTCTAAATCTGTAGTATTCATGGTAGTATGTAGTTTTGTGTGCAAATATAGCAAAAATTATTCGTCTGAACAAGCATGGGGTGGGGGTAAGTGACATAATTGCAAAGATTTGTTAATATGTGTGACATATTGACACTCTGTTTGATATATGTCAAGATAACTCCCAAAATGTTGCGAATTTTGTCCGCTTTGTTGTTGTATGTACACTAATGGTCGTATATTTGCATCGGAAAACAACGAAAGGGGCCTTAAGCAAGTCCCGGGCGAGTCAAGCGAGACCGTCTTTTATAGGTATTATTTTTTAGGTAAAAAGATTGTAAAAATGAAAAGATTGATCATTTTGGCTACTGCCATGATAATAGCGGCGGTGGCCCACTGTGAGAACATCGTAACTGAGTCATTTGAGAGCGTTTGCGTCAACATCCCCGCAGATGTACGCATCCAACGTGGTGAGGATTATGGCGTACGCATCGTGGCGCGCAACAAGTATGTGACCCGCACCATCAAGACTCGCGTAGAGAATGGTGTGCTCAAGATTGACGCACGCGATTTGGAGTCGCTCCAGGTCGACGAGAAGATTCGTCTCTACATCACCGTCCCCTCTGACTGTCATGTCAAGGTGGGTCGCGACACAGTAATTGCTTCGGAGAAGCGTAAGAGCTTAGACGCCGTTGATATAGCAATGAATTAGGGTTAGTTTAAATGATTGGGAGAGTCCTGCCTTCGGGTGGGACTCTTTTTTTGAGGCTAAATGCAAGTGTTTGGCAGCGTAACTAATGCATCTCAATAGGTCATATATGCTGTCCCGACAGACTATATGTGTAACAATGGCAGACTATATCTTCAGTGAGACCAGACCATATATGCTAGGGAAGTAGGGTGTATTTGCTGTGTTGCGGAACTTTGGTGGTTCTGCATTTTGTATTTTTAGAAGAGTTTTTTCCCGCCTTTTCGTTTCATTCTTCTCAGGTATGACCCAAGTTTTGAGTCAAAATTCCCCTTTATGGGGTGAACAGCTTGCAGAGCGTCTATTATATAATATATAAGGTGTAAGTGTCGGTTTACACTTGAATTGAAGCAAAATCACACTTTTTCGGATAAAAAGTTGCGAAAGTTTTGGAGGTTACAAAAAAAGCCGTACCTTTGCACTCGCTTTCAGGAACGAACAACGGTTCACAATTCCAAAGGGCGTTTAGCTCAGCTGGTTCAGAGCATCTGCCTTACAAGCAGAGGGTCGGC
>CALZKW010000047.1 GCA_945788095.1 uncultured Prevotellaceae bacterium
ACTGTGTGTGTTCTGTGGGGCTAATTGGAGTTTATGGGGGAGATGCGGGGATGGTTTAACAACGGAACGAACGGAAAAATATAAATCACACGAAGGCACGAAGTGATATGAGTATAGCTGACCATAAGTTGACATAAGCAATGCAAATTTCGTTGTCGATACAATCGCCTGGAAGGCGATATTTCTGTTGGCTGTCTAGGTGTTCGCTATTTATTCGTAGCCGCGCATCAGATATTCTCCCCCTTGGGGGAGTTAGAGGGGGCTTTCCGTTCGTTCCGTTGTTCCCCAATCTCCCCCATAAACCATAATTTGAATACAGGTTTTGCCCGGGGAGCTATAAGGACGATATTCTCGTTGCGAAGTGCGCCCCCTTCGCGCGGTGATGCCATATAGGCTACGTCAATAGACTATATAGGCTGCCGTATTAGACCATATAGGCTGTGCGGATAGACAATATAGGCTGTTGTGACAAACTATATGTGCTGCGGATATTCCTTTCATCTTGCTCTCGTGACTGGAGAAAAAGGGAGCTGCGAGCATGCTATGTCGGTTTTTCTCCGTACTTTTGCAACCATGAACGACAATGAGATAGCTATCATCGACGGCAATGCGCTTTCGCTCCTGGGCATGAAGACGCTCCTGGGGCGCGTGGTGCCGCAAGCCGAGGTCAGGGCATTCAGCAGTTTCCGACAGTTGGTGTGCGACTGCCCCGACGCCTTCATCCACTACTTTGTCAGCGCCCAGGTGCTGCTCGAGCACACTGCCTTCTTTCGCGAAAGAAGGCAGAAGGTGGTCGTGCTGGTCAACGGCCTCGGCACGGTGCCCGAGGCGAGCGACTTCCACATCCTCAACATCGCCACCAGCGAGGAGAGCCTCGTGAGGAGTCTGCTGCGACTCATGCAACTGGCCCACCAGCGGGGGCGCAACCTGCCCAAGCGCACGGCATGGGAGGAGCCCTGCGGACTCTCGCCGAGAGAGATCGACGTGCTGCGGCTCATCGTCAGGGGATATATAAATAAGGAGATAGCCGACCGTCTGAACATCTCGCTCACCACCGTCATCACTCACCGCAAGAGCATCATGGACAAGCTCAACATACGCAGCGTGTCGGGACTCACCATCTATGCCGTGATGAATGGCTACGTGGAGGTGGATGAGATTTGACTTTTCGTTTTTGCTTCTAAGAAGTGATAGGGAAGTTATAAGGAAGTTATAAGGCAGTTAGAGGGAAGTTATAAAGAAGTAATAGAGAAGTGATAGGGAAGTGAGAAGGAAGTTATAGAGAAGTGAGAAGGAAGTTTATTAGAAGTTATAGAGAAGTGATGGAGCAATATCTGGGCAGTTAGGGAAATTTTGCTGGCCAGTTAGGGTGAAATAGCCGGGCAGTTGGAGAAGGAAAAGCCATCCAGCTATGGACAGATGGCATGCTGCGAGAGGCGCCATTCCCCCACCCCATCATCCTCCACGATAGCAAGAAGAATATTACTATGGCAAAACAGAAGACAGTATATGTGTGTGAGGCCTGCGGACAGGACACGCCCAAATGGGTGGGACGCTGCCCGGCCTGTGGCCGATGGAACACCATGAAGGAGATAGCCATACAGAGCGAGGGGCCGCGCAGCGCTGTGGTCAAGGCTGCCATGCAGGCTTCGGGCGAGACCTCGCACAAGCGCAAGCGACCCATGGCCATGAGCGACATACGCGCCGATGAAGAACCGCGCATGGACATGGGCGACGGCGAACTCAACCGCGTGCTGGGTGGCGGACTCGTGCCGGGCAGTTTGGTGCTGCTTGGCGGTGAGCCGGGCATCGGCAAGAGCACACTCGTGCTCCAGACCGTGCTACGCCTCAGGGGGCGACGCGTGCTCTACGTCAGCGGTGAGGAGAGCGCCCGACAGATCAAGCTCCGCGCCGACCGTCTGCGCGACCCCGACAACCCCAACGAGGGCGCACAGCTGCTCGTGCTCACCGAGACCAGCCTCGAGGAGATATTCGCACAGATAGCACAGACGGAGCCCGACCTCGTGGTGGTGGACTCCATACAGACCATCTCCACCGAGACCGTCGAGTCGTCGCCAGGCAGTCTGTCGCAGATACGCGAGTGCGCTGCGGCCCTACTCAAGTATGCCAAGGGAGGCGGTGTGAGCATCATGCTCATCGGCCATATCAACAAGGAGGGCTCGCTGGCCGGACCCAAGGTGCTGGAGCACATCGTCGACACCGTGCTGCAGTTTGAGGGCGACCAGCACTACATGTACCGCATACTGCGCAGCATCAAAAACCGATTCGGCAGCACCTCCGAACTGGGCATCTATGAGATGCGCCACGACGGACTGCGCCAGGTGGCCAACCCCAGCGAACTGCTGCTCACCGACGACCGCGAGGGACTGTCGGGAGTGGCCATAGCCAGCACCATCGAGGGGGTACGGCCCTTCCTCGTGGAGACGCAGGCACTGGTCAGCACGGCAGCCTACGGCACAGCGCAGCGCTCCACCACGGGCTTCGAACAGCGACGCCTCAATATGCTGTTGGCCGTGCTGGAGAAGCGCGTGGGCTTCAAACTGGCCCAGAAGGACGTCTTCCTCAACATCGCCGGCGGACTGCGCGTCACCGATCCTGCCATGGACCTCAGTGTCATAGCAGCCGTCTTGAGCAGCAACGTGGACTGCCCCATTGAGCAGGGCGTATGCATGGCCGGCGAGGTGGGCCTCTCGGGCGAGATACGTCCGGTGGCCCGCATCGAGCAGCGCATCGCAGAGGCACAGAAATTAGGCTTCCACCGCATGCTCCTCCCCGCTGCCAACATGGGCAGCATACAGCAAAAGAACTATACCATCGAGCTCGTGCCTGTGCGCCGTGTGGCCGAGGCCGTCAGAGAATTATTCGGATAATCACACACTATGCAGAAAGAACTCCAACTACGCATCCTGCCCCAGGATGCCTACAATGAGCAGAGCATCAAGCGCTATGTGGCCCGCGAGTATGCCCTCGACGAGCGCACCATCAAGTCGGTGCGTGTGCTGCGACGCAGCATCGATGCACGTCAGCGCACCGTGCTGGTCAATCTCACCGTGCGACTCTATATCAACGAGACACCCCACGACGACATCGAGCCCATCCACTATCCCAACGTGAGCGAAGGCCGCGAAGTCATCGTGGTGGGAGCGGGGCCGGGCGGACTCTTTGCAGCACTGCGCCTCATTGAGCGCGGCATGAGACCCATCGTGGTGGAGCGCGGCAAGGACGTGAGGGAGCGCAAGAAGGACCTGGCTCAGATACGTCCCACCCAGAAGGTAGACCCCGAGAGCAACTACTCCTTTGGCGAGGGCGGCGCAGGGGCCTACAGCGATGGTAAACTCTTCACCCGCAGCAAGAAGCGCGGCAACAGCGAGAAGATACTGCGCGTCTTCGTGCAACACGGAGCCAGCCCAGAGATACTCGTGGATGCCCATCCCCATATCGGCACGGACAAACTGCCACGCGTCATCGAAAACATGCGCAACACCATCATCCGCTGCGGCGGCGAGGTGCACTTCACCACACGCATGGATGCCCTCATCATCCACGGGGGTCGCGTGGCCGGCATCCAGTGCACAGACCTGCAGACGGGCCGTGAGCGCTGTTTCGAGGCCAGTGATGTCATCCTCGCCACGGGTCATTCGGCCCGCGACGTCTACCGCTGGCTGGCCGCCAACGGTGTCACCCTCGAGGCCAAGGGTCTGGCCGTCGGGGTGCGTCTGGAGCATCCCTCGCAGCTCATCGACCAGCTGCAATACCACTCGCGCCAGGGCCGAGGCAAGTGGTTGCCCGCTGCCGAATATAGCATGGTGCAGCAGGTGGATGGGCGCGGCGTCTACAGTTTCTGCATGTGTCCAGGCGGCGTCGTGGTACCCGCAGCGAGTGGCCCAGAGCAGATTGTGGTCAATGGTATGAGCCCCAGTCACCGCGGCGGTCAGTGGAGCAACAGCGGCATGGTGGTGGAGATACACCCCGAGGATCTGCTCAACCCCGACCTCATAGCCCAGAGCGACGAACTGGCTGCTGTGCCCGAGGTGCTGCGCATGATGCACTTCCAGGAGGAGCTCGAGCGCCAGTGCTGGCAGCAGGGCAACTATCGCCAGACAGCTCCCTCGCAGCGCATGGCCGACTTTGTCAACAATCGTCTCAGCTACGACCTCCCCGCCTCGAGCTATGCACCCGGACTCATCAGCAGTCCGCTCCACTTCTGGATACCACGCTTCGTCGGTCACCGTCTGCAGGAGGGCTTCAAGATGTTTGGCAAGCGCCAGCACGGATTCCTCACCAACGAGGCCACCGTCATTGCCGTCGAGACACGCACCAGCGCCCCCGTACGCATCCTGCGCGACCGCGACACCCTGCAGCACGTCGCCATCCAGGGCCTCTACCCCTGTGGCGAGGGTGCAGGCTACGCCGGAGGCATCGTCAGCGCCGGCGTCGACGGCGAGCGATGCGCCGATGCCATCCCCCTGTAAATACAGACAACAGAACGAAAGGAGATATACGATACGCCCACCGAGACAAAGCAAACAGTCTCGGTGGGCGTTTTGCACGCAGTCATCCACGCTCATGCACTCATGCGGCCCTCCCACCGGGGAGAAGGAGGAAGATTGAATTATCACCTTCGTGGTATTATGATGTAATGAGGGTGCAGGTGGTTGTACAGGTATGCACAAGTGTATTTTGGTAGCGAACAGTTATTGTGCAATCTTGCAAAGATGCATTTCAGAAAGAAAATGTTGTCTTGCAATCTTGCACTGAGGGGCGTTCTCCCCAACACACAGGGGCAGTCCATAAAAAAGCCCATCTGCGTGGGAGGCAGATGGGCTATTAGGCACATACTGGAGCGGCATTAGGTCTTGCGCACGGGGTCGCAGGTGAGGCCGATGCCGAGCTTCTTGAATATCTTGCGGTCCACCTCGCTGAGCATGACGGTGGTGTGGGCCTGGCATCCGCGCAACTGTGGCAGCATGGCCAGGGCGCGGCGGCAGTTGGGATCGTGGAGGCTCAAGACGGAGAGCGCCACGAGCACCTCGTCGGTGTGGAGACGGGGGTTGTGACCACCGAGGTATTCGGTCTTGGTCTTCTGGATGGGTTCGATGAAGTCTTGCGAGATAAGTCGCAGGCTGTGGTCGATGCCCGCCAGATGCTTGGTGGCATTGAGCAGGAGTGATGCACAGGTGCCCAGGAGGGGCGACGAGGCAGCGGTGATGATGGTGCCGTCCTCGAGTTCGATGGCGCTGCTTGGCACGTGGCTCTCGTCGCGACGCGCCTTGGCAGCCACGGTGCACTTGCGGTAGTTGGCATCTATCTTGGCCTGCTTGAAGAGGAGCTGGATCTTGTTGACCTCCGTGTCGTTGCACGCACCATCGGCCATCTTGCCCAGGGCGGTGTAGTAGCGACGCACGATTTCCTGGCGCGAGGCCTCGCAGCACTCCTCATTGTCGCTGATGCAGAATCCCACCATATTGACACCCATGTCAGTGGGCGACTTGTAGGGGCATTCGCCGTAGATGCCCTCAAAGATGGCATTGAGCACGGGGAATATCTCCACATCGCGGTTGTAGTTGATGGCCACCTCGTTGTAGGCCTCCATGTGGAAGGGGTCTATCATGTTGACATCGTTGAGGTCGGCTGTGGCTGCCTCGTAGGCGATGTTGACGGGGTGGTTGAGGGGGAGGTTCCACACGGGGAAGGTCTCAAACTTGGCGTATCCGGCCTCCGTGCCACGCTTGTGCTCATTGTAGAGCTGCGAGAGACATACGGCCATCTTGCCACTGCCGGGACCGGGGGCTGTGACGATGACCAGCGGACGGGTGGTCTCCACGAAGTCATCCTTGCCGAAGCCCTCGTCGGAGTCGATGAGGGCCACATTGTTGGGATAGCCCTCGATGGTGTAGTGATAGGATGCCCTGATGCCCATGCTCTCGAGGCGGCGGCGGTAGGCATCGGCCGAACTCTGGCCGTTGTAGTGGGTGATGACGACATTGTCGACCAGGAAACCACGGTTCTGGAACTCGTTGCGCAGGCGGAGCACGTCCTCATCGTAGGTGATGCCCAGGTCCTCGCGTATCTTATTCTTCTCGATATCAATGGCGCTGATGACGATGATGATCTCGGCCGAGTCGCTCAGCTGCTGCAGCATGCGCAACTTGGAGTCGGGCTGGAAGCCGGGCAACACACGGCTTGCGTGGTGGTCGTCGAAGAGTTTGCCACCGAGCTCCAGATAGAGTTTACCGCTGAACTTAGCTATGCGCTCCTTGATGTGTTCGCTCTGGATGCGAATGTATTTCTCGTTGTCAAATCCGTATTTCATAGGGAGAGGTTTTAGGTTTTAGGTTTTAGGTTTTAGGCCTGAGGTGGTAGGTTTATTATTTAACAACGGAAAGAACGGAATTCTTTTTTTCTGTTTGTTCCGTTGTAAAACCTAAAACCTCAAAAGCGCAGCGACCTAAAACCTAAAACCTTATTATTTAAGTGTGTGGAATGAAGAACCATCGAAGCAATGGGTGCATACCTTGCACTTGGGCAGGCCAATGGCCTCGATGAGGGTCTCGAGCTTAGAGAACTTGAGCGAGTCGAGGTCGAGACGCTTGGCTATCTCGTCGACCATGCGCTGATACTCGGGCGAATCGGTGGTGGCATAGGCCTCCACATTCTTGTTCATATCGCCCTCAAAGTCCTGAATGATGCGGCGTGTGATGAGCTCGAGCTCCGACTTAGAGGCAGAGAAGTTGACGAAGGGACATCCGTAGAGCAAGGGGGGGCAAGCGATACGCATGTGCACCTCCTTGGCACCGAGTTGCTTGAGTTCCTTGGCACTGTCGCGGAGCTGTGTGCCGCGCACGATGCTGTCGTCGCAGAAGAGCACACGCTTGTCCAGCAGGATCTCCTTGTTGGGGATGAGCTTCATCTTGGCCACGAGGTTGCGCATATTCTGATTGGCAGGCATGAATGAGCGGGGCCAAGTGGGTGTGTACTTCGAGATGGCACGGCGATAAGGTATGCCGTGACCCTCAGCATAGCCGGCAGCCATACCGATGCCCGAGTCGGGGATGCCACAGGCAAAGTCCACGTCGGCCTGGTCCTCGCGGCCCATCACACAGCCACACTCATTGCGCATGGCCTCTGCGTTGCGACCCTCGTAGCAGCTGGTGGGGAATCCGTAGTATACCCACAGGAAGGAGCATATCTGCATCTCCTCGTTGGGCTCGCGCAGTGTCTCGTAGCCATCCTTGTGGATGCGGATAATCTCACCGGGGCCCATGTAGCGCACAGTCTCGTAGCCCAGGTTGGGGAAGGCGGTCGACTCGCTGGTCACAGCCATGGCGCCGTCCTTCTGACCCACCACGATGGGGGTGCGGCCCCACTTGTCGCGAGCAGCGATGACACCATCCTCGGTCAGCAGCAGCAGCGAGCAGCTACCCTTGACGTTGTTGAACACATTCTCGATACCCTCTCTGTAGTTCTTGCCCTTGATAATAAGCAGAGCGACAAGTTCAGTGGGATTGATCTTGCCGCTCGAAAATTCAGACAGGTGCATACCCTCAGAGAGCATCTGGTGGGCCAACTCCTCGAGGTTGTTAATCTTAGCCACGGTCACGATGGCAAAACGGCCCAGGTGTGAGTTCATCAGCAGAGGCTGCGCGTCAGTGTCGCTGATGATACCGATACCACTGTTGCCGACAAAGCGGTCGAGCTCAGACTCGAATCGTGTGCGGAAGTAGGTGTTCTCAAGATTGTGGATACTGCGATAGAAGCCCTTCTCCTCAGAGAAAGTGGCAAGTCCGCCTCGGCGTGTGCCCAGGTGTGACTGATAGTCTGTCCCGTAAAACAGGTCTGCGATGCAAGGCATCTCGGATACGGTACCAAAAAATCCTCCCATGAATATGTGTGCTATTATAGTTACGTAATCTCTTGTTTACTCTTAAAAACGGTTGCAAAATTACTACATTCCCCGCTTTCTTGCAAGCAGATGAGTGAGAAAATTTCCCTCTCGCCCACTGCTTGCTCAGAAGGGATAGCCTATGGCTAAGTGGTAGCCAAGCGAGTCGCGGAAGCGTGGCATGTTGTAGTAGCCCGAGCGGCCCGTGTCGTAGGGAGCATGGATGCCCACGCCCACATCAAAGCGCACCACGAGGAAGCTCAGGTCGTAGCGCACACCCAAGCCCGTGCCCAGGGCCAATTCACGACCCAGAGTGCGCAGGTTGATGCTGCCACCGGGATGGTCATCATCGGGCTTCATGAGCCACACATTGCCCGCATCCACAAAGGCGGCACCCTCCAGGTGGCCCACCAAGGGGAAGCGATACTCCAGGTTGGCCTCGAGCTTGAGGTCGCCCACCTGGTTGATATAGCTATAGCCACTGCCTCCGGGATGATAACTGCCAGGACCGATGCTGCGAATGGCAAATGCACGGATAGAATTGGCGCCACCGATGGCAAAGAGGTCGTTGTAGGGGGCTATCGTGCTGTTGCCGTAGCTGACGACGGCTCCGGCAAAGAGACGGCCCACCAGATAGCTGCGTGTAGAGCCCAACTTGATCTTGTCGGTCATCTCGAGTGTGGCCTTGAGATACTGTGCAAAGGGCACACCGAAGAGGTGCTTGCCCGTGCGACGCATGTTCTGCCCGAATATGCCATAGAGACCGCTCATCACATTGCCTGCCTCCTTGATGGTGAGGGTCAGGGTGCGGGGATTGCGGGCCTGGCGGGGCGAGGCCACATGATAGGTGTACTGCATGGAGGTGACAAACTGGTCGCGCATGCTGACATACAGGGCCTGGTTGGCAGCCTGAATGCTGTCGAAGCGCTGCGTGGTGTGCAACAGTTGGTTGTACTCCAGATGTATGGGCGTAAACTCATGGTGCACCGTAGGGCGGCGCTGGTAGTTGTACACCACGCGTCCGCCGAAGTTGACACGGCCAAAGTAGCCGCTGCGGTTGAGCCAGTCGGCATCGAGCTTGAAGGTGGTCGAGGCCAAGGCCCTGCGGTTGAGTTTGTCGAGCAGACCGAAGAGCATGAGGCGTGGATACTGCAGGTCGAGCGAGGCGCCCCACTCATAGGAGTTGACCACCTGCTTGCTGCCCTCCACGTGGGCTCCCGTTTGCCATTCGTAGCTGCCGTAAGCCTTCAGGCTGAGCATCTCGGCACCACGGAAGGCATTGCGCTTGCTCATCGAGAAACTCACACCCGGACCGACCAGGCCGTTAGACTTGTTGACGATGTTGCCCTGGAACTCTGCATCATAGGGCTTGTCGAGCATCAGATAGACGTCCACATCGAGCGTGTCCTCGTCGGCGCGAGGCGTATACTGCATACTGATCTGCGAGAAGGTGCCCATCTCGGAGAGTTTGCTGCGCACGATGTCCTGCAGGTCCTGGTTGTAGAGGCTGCCGCGACGATAGAAGAGCCACTTGCGTATGGCCGAATAGCGCATCGGGGGCTTGGGACCGTCACTATAATAAAAGGTGGAACCGCGGCGCACCACGGAGTCGGTCACCACAGCATTGCCATATTTATATAGGTATACGTTGGTGCGGCCCATGTGATACTGGCGGTTGCTACGCTCATCGATGTCGGCAGTGGGGCGCACCTGCAGTTGCACCCACGTGGGGCGCATCAAGGTGTCGGCACGGTAGGTGATGAATTCGGGTTGGTAGAAGTAGTAACCATTGTTGCGCAGCATGGTGCTGAGGCGCTGACGCTCGGCCTGCAGATTGGCAGCCGAGAAGGGGGCTCCCTGATAGAGCACCGTCTTGCCCTGACTGGCCACTATCAGACTGTCGACCACGGGTGGGAACTGCTGATAGCGAATGGTGTCGAAACGGAAGAGTTGGCCTGGCGATACATCGTAGGCTATCTTGGCCTTGCGGGGATTCTTCTGAGGCACAATGCGGTAGTCCACCTTGCCACGAAAGAATCCGTAGTTGCGCAGCGCATTGCGAGCCACCTGGACACGCACCTGGGGATTGGCCGTAGAGATGAAGCGGGGATTGGCTGCGAAGGTATTAAACATCCACTTGCCCCACCTGCTATCGGAGCCCACGTGGCGATTGTATATCCACAGACCCAATGGCAGGGGAAAACGGTGGCGCGAAGATCCAAAGAGGGAGTTGTTGGGGGCATAGGCCAGCACGCCGTCTACCTCAGCCTTGGCCTCAGCCCATCCCTCCTGCTTGATGGCCTCCTCGCGCTTGAGCGAGTCGCGCACATGCTTGTCCTGCTCCACCTTCTTGCGTTTCTCGAGCACACTGAGGTCGCCCTCGAGCACGCCCTCGATGGTGTTGTAGGCCTCGCTGAAGGCGGTGATGACACCCTCCTCTTCCCTCTCGATGTTCTTGTACGAGGTCGTGCCCAACTTGTAGTCGGTGATGCCGGTATAGAGGGTCTCGTCCTCAGGCAGATTGCGCGTTTCATAGCATGAGGTGAGGAGGAGGGAGAGGAGGAGAATGATATAGTGGTATGGTCTCATCTGATTATATTGGACTTATTGGACTAATTAGACTTATTGGGCTAATTGTTCGTGTTGGGCTTATCTGCCGCCTTCTTCCTGCGGAAGAGGAACAGTTCGCCGAGTCGCTCGGTCTTCTTGCGAAGCACGATACCGGCACCCATCTCGGTGACTTCACCCTCGAGGATGGAGGCATTCTCGCGGTCGTAGAAGAGTTTGACATAGCGCGTGGCACTCTGGTCGAGGCGGTATTCGAGCGACACATTGTTGATGATGCTCTGGCCCGTGTTCTCGGCCTCCGAACCGGTGCTCACCTTGCCGCCAATGATGACGCTGATGCGATTGTTCCAGAATCGCTTGGCAAATCGGAAACTGTAATCCATCGTGGTCGATCCGGTCGAGGTGGTACCATTCTCCATGCCCACGCTCAGGTCGACACTGCCCAGAGCCTTGCTCGAGAGTTGGCTGATCTGGCTCTGCAAGAAGGCGTTGAGCGCATTGCTGGCCGTGAATCCGCTGCCACCGGCGCTGCCCTCGTTGAGATACATACCCGTGGCAAGCATCGTGACGGCCACACGACCACGCTGCTGCTCGGTCATGGTGGCAAGTTCGTTTTGTATCGAGATGTCGTCGGGAGCATCGATGGTGAAGGCCAGTCCCATCTTCTCGAGTGTCTGCGAAATCTTAAGGCCCACATCGAAGGCCACCGATCGCGGACTCTGATTCTCGGTGATGGTGGTGGTGAGGCGCTCCGTGGCAGTGATGTTGAGCGTGGGGTTGAGCATATCGCCCTGGAACTCCACATAACTGCCCGAGGCGATGCTGAAGTTCTTGAGCGGCACCACGAGCATCGAGTACTTGATGTAGCCCTCCAGAATGGTGTAGCGTCCGTAGAGGCGCATCTGATTGCGTGGGTCGTAGGTCAGCAGCAGGTCTCCCCCACCCTCTATGTTGACATAGTTGGTGCGGTCCTCGCTGAGCATGCAGTGGAGCATGGCAGCCTCATCGATATGCACGTCCATGTTCATGGTCAGGTTCATGGGCTTGGTGCTCTCCTCCTCGGCCACCTGTGTGGAGTCGTTGAAGTTGACAAACGTCACCAGGTCGGCCAACTCGTCGCTCTGGCTCAGCGGCGAGTCCTTGAGCACATAGGTCAGGTCCGTCTTGCCCAACACATCCAGACCGGCACTGACGGTGATGTTGTCGAGATTGCCACGTATGGTGGCATCGAAGTCCACGTAGAGTTTACCATAGGCCGAGGCACCTCGGGTGCGCCCTGCATTCATGAGCTGGAAGTTGCGGGCATTGGCCTCGAGCTGGAGACGCACGTTGCTAAAGTCGGTGAAGTTGATGTTGCCATCCAGATACAATGGTGTCGCCCCCGTGGTGTAGGCACGGAGCTGGTCGAGGTAGAGACGATTGCCTGCCACACGTATTGAGTCGTCGGCAATGCGGAGATTGACGCTATACTCATCAGCCAAGACGTGAAGCGAATCGGTGGTGAGTGTGCCATCGATGCTGAAGTCGGAGAGCGGGCCGGTGATGGCTACATCGCCACCCAGAGTACCTGTGAAGCGCATCAAACCACCCGTGAAGGCATCAGCCAGCGACATGGGCAGGTCGAGCAGATGTGCATTGACATCGACGGTGCCCTCTGGTTGGCCTGGATAGTAGGTGCCGTCTACCTCAGCTATGTTGAGCGCATCCTTGGTGAGGATGCCGTTGACATACTGCGAACCGTCCTGGTTGGGCAGATAGATGGCGTTGATGCCCACATTGCCTATGCGGGTGCCATCATAGGCCATGTCCTCTGCGCCAAGGTCGCACATGAACGACACCTCGTCGGGGGTCTGTACCATGTGGACGTCGCCCGAGAGGAAGCCTGCAGCATTGGGCAGTGAGGGCACCACGCGACAGAGTTCGCCCAGATTGAAA
Organism: uncultured Prevotellaceae bacterium; assembly: GCA_945788095.1. GTDB lineage: Bacteria > Bacteroidota > Bacteroidia > Bacteroidales > Bacteroidaceae > Physcousia. The sequence goes on from CALZKW010000047.1 coordinate 12,407, forward strand.
TGATTGATGCCCAGAGTGAGGTCCTGGAGCACAGTGGAGTCTGCATTCTCAGTGGAATAGAGCTTGAGACCCGTGCCATCATCAGCCAGGAGGTCCACATCAGCCTCCACACGGTTGTCGAGGCCCATATAGAGATAGTTGTCCCTGTTGACGCGGAAGTTGCGGTAGGCCAGCACGGGGTCGTGGGGGATGATGGTGAGACGCTTGCCCTCGCTGTTCATGGTGAAGTCGAGGCCCACATTAAACCACGTCTTCCTCTCGTCGTCGAGCACTGTGAAGAGGCCCTTGGCCTTCTCAGCCGTGATGTCACCCTTGAGGCGTGCATCGAATGAGAGGTAGCGGTCGTTGGGGGCATTGTAGGCACGGGCATCAAAGGTCAGTGCCGTGCTATCCTGGCCCAGACTGAGCGAGATGTGGTCGATGTGTACCGAGTCCTTGACGAAGGCATCCACACGTCCCTCGCCATCGAGACCCGTGGTGGGATTGGCATTGAGGTCGACATAGAGGTCGTCGAATCCGTAGCCCAGGGCCTTGATGTAGTCGTAGACGATGTTGTCCTGACCACTCTCTATATGCATTCTCACTGTGGGCAGATGGGGCGTGAGCTCGCCGGGCACGATGGCATACTGACGCATCTGGCGCTGGAGCACGTTCCAGGTGTCGTCGATGCGGGCCATGACCTGGTCCAGACTGCCTTCCACCTCGGCACGGGCCATGAGGTCGCCGGTCTGGATACGGGCCATGAGGTTGTCGGGCAACATCTCGGCGCTAAAGTCGAGGTCAGTGTGGGTATAGGTCGTGTCGCGATAGGTCAGGGTGATGTCGCTCAGGCATCCCTCTGCCCAATGCGTATCGCTGAGATTGGTGCGGCCCTCGATATGGCTCTGCATAGAGGCACTGAGGGGATAGTCGACGAGTCCGAGGGCTCGCGCATCGATGTGGCGCAAGTCGAGGTCGAAATCGAGCGACGAGAGCTGACGCTGGAGCTGTCCCTCCACACGTGCGTCAGCATCGAGTATGGTGCTACGGCTGTGGAGTGCTGCGCGGGCATGACCATTGTGGAGGTCGGCCTCGGCCTTGAGACCAGCCATGTTGTAGATGCTATATTTGAGGCGCTCCACCTCGGCACTGGCAGTGAGATGTGTGGCAGGCGAATAGATGTCGGTGCCCTGACCCTTGATGCTGGCCTTGGCCGTGAGGGGGGCCAGGGGCAGATTGGGCAAGAAAGCACGCAGGTGGAGCTGACGTGTGGCCAGGTCGGCACTGTAGGCCATGGTGTGTGCATCGAGGGCAGCATCGAGCGTGGCGCTACCCTCGCCCTGCAAGAGGGTGAGATGGGTGGCATACTGCTGGGCTTTGGCCGTGGCGGTGCCGCGCAGCGTCATGGGGGGCAGGTCGATGTCGGGACCAAGTCCTGCCAGATGCTTCACAAGGGTGAGGTCGTAGGTACGGGCATCAAAGGCCACGTCGGCCTTGAGACGGTCCAGACGAGCCAGATTGTCTACACGACCCGACAGTTTGGCCTCCACAAGGTTGGGCATGTAGAGATAGGCCGAACGAATGCGGGCATCGTCGAGCGTACCGTCGATGTCGACACCGAGCGTGAGCATCTTGTCGGGATAGTTCTCCACCACGATGTCCGACAGATAGGCTCCGGCAAGCATCATGACGTCGCGCTTGCTGAGTTCAGTCTGCAGATAGGCATCAAAGTGCTTCACAATGGCCTCGCGGGGCGTCTGCCCCAGACGTATGTTGGCATGGCCCGCCAGACGGCTGTGGGGGGTGCGCAGACGCAGGTCGTCCACCTCAAGGCGCTCTCCGTTGTAGTATACGAGTGAGGTGAGCTGTTCGAGTCTGAATCCACAGCGCTCGCGAGCCGACAACTGCTTGATTTGGCCGCGGTAGATGCCCTCGTCCACATTGGCTTCGATGCCACCAATCTGAGCACGGGTATCGGTGAGCGCAATGTGGTTGACATCGAGTGCCTTGACGCGCTTTGCCCCAGGCACATCATATGCAATGCTGGGTGCCTTGAGCCAAAGGTCGTCGAGGGTGTAACGATTGGCGGCCACATCGGCCAGGAGTCCGTCGAGGGTGAGGTCGTCGAGAGTAGCCCCCACCTGCATGCCCGACATGGCATAGCGGATGGTGGTGCCCTTGAGTTGCAGGTCGGGCAACGTGTAGCGGTTTGCCTTCACATCGATGTCGGCACGACGTGTCTCGATGCCACCAATCGTGGCATCAAGGCTGAGCGCATCGTAGGGCATATCGAGCACAACCTTGGCGCTGTCAGCATCAAGGCTGCGACATGTGTAATGGTTGGTGTAGAGATCGACCTTGCCCTCCTCGAGATGCAGACTGCCGAATCGGCCGTCTACGACAACGGTGTCGAGGCGCGAGGCAAAGCGCACATGGGTATTGGTGAGTCGGAGGTCGTCTGCATCGATGCACCACTGTATGGGCTCACTCGTGGTGGTATCGATGATGGTGGTGTCGCGCATGGCGATGTCCACATCGCTGTCCTCCAGATAGAGTTCGTCCACCTTGGCACGTCCCTGATTGAGGTCCACATCGCGGGCCATGAGGTGGCAGTTGCCGATACGGCCCTTGAGGCGCAGTGAGGCTATCAGATTCTTACTGTTGACCAGTCCGCGATTGAGGTCGACGGCCTCCACACCAACGTGTCCGTGAAGGATACCTGAGAGGTCGGGGTCGACCACGAAATGCTCCACGGCCAGCAGCGTGTCGCCCCCTTCGGGGTCGATGGCCACAAGGTGCTGCAAGTCAACATCCAGGAGGGGACGTATGCGCAGACGCTCGAGGCGGATGTCGAGCCCCGTCTCCTCGGAGGCCACCTCGGCAGCGTATCTCACGGCCCAGTCTTGCACGGGTGGCAGATAGACCAGCACCATGAGCAGGATGCTGAGCCATATGGGGGCCAGCAGCACTCCGAGCAGGAGTTTGAGCAGACATCCTCTGCGGCGCGTTTTGTGGGGCTTCTGTTCGTGGGGCTCCTCGGTGGTGGTATCCACAGAGGTGTCCTGGGACTGCTCCGAGGCAGTCTGCTGAGATGCCTCAGCCTCAGGCACTGTGGGTTGTATATCTATGATATCGTCAAGATTCACCATTCTTACTAACTTATTACGGCCCACAAAGATAGGAGTTTTCTATAACATAGAACAACGAACGGGGGAAAAAGGACGGAGCGATATGCTCACGGGGAGAAGCTTCCGTTTGTTATTTGAACTTATCGGGAGAGATTAACAACGGAATGAACAGAAGTTTTTAGTTAACAAAGAGCATTAATTGCACGAACAAAAAGGGGGAGATGCAAGCCTGCTCAGAGGATAGTACTCTCCTTACTTTGAGGTAAGCGCTATCCTACCCATGAGGTAAGCGCTATCCTGCCCATGAGGTAAGCGCTATCCTACCCATGAGGTAAGCGCTATCCTGCCCATGAGGTAAGCGCTATCCTACCCATGAGGTAAGCGCTATCCTACCCATGAGG
>CALZKW010000048.1 GCA_945788095.1 uncultured Prevotellaceae bacterium
TCATATCACTTCGTGCCTTCGTGTGATTAATAGTTTTCCGTTCGTTCCGTTGTTATACCATCCCAGCATCTCTCCCATAAACTCCAATTTACAATCACAACGTTTTACTGCTACCCTCCAAAAAATGAAACATCCGCAATGCCCCACGGGCATTGCGGATGTGGTATGAATGGGGCGAGAGAGCCGCGGGGATTAGCGGTGGATGCGGATCTTGCGTGTGGTGGTGTGGCCTGCGGCCTTGACCTGAACGAGGTAGATGCCCTGGGCGAGGTGACCTACGGGGACGGTGTGACCCTGGGCGGCGGCTACCTCAGCACCATCGGCGGTGAGGATGGTGATGGCCTCTACGCTGGGACCGGCCACGGTGAGGGTGGCATTGGTCTGACGGATGGTGAGGTCTGCAATGAAGTGGCCGTTGATGCCAGTGGTCTGACCGATAGTGAAGTTGACTACACCGCCCTTGACACTCTCGGCCTGGGCCTCGTAGTAGGTGTCGACACTGAGGGTGTGCTTCTCGCCAGTGGTGGCACCGGGGATGGTGTAGGCGAAGGTGGGCTCGGTGAGGGTGAAGGTGTTGACCTTCTGGCCGTCGATGCGGACATCGTAGCCGGTGACGGGGAGCTCGCAGCTCTCGGTGTCCTCGACACTGATGCCGAGCATGACATTGTGGCGCAGGTCGGTGGCTGCAGAGAGGGACTCGAAGTTTGAGCCATCGAGCGAATAGAGGTCGCCCTTGCCCTCATAGGAGAGTTCGTTGTCGACAGCCACTACCTGGGTGCCGGGCTCGACGTCGTAGCAGTCGATGACGACGCGGTAGGTGGCACCGCTCTTGATGGTGACGGGCTCCTCGAAGGGTACCTCATTCCATGCCTTGAGGTTGACGCTCTCGACACCCTGCTCGGCGATGAGTTCGCCATTCTCGTAGACGAGGATGGTGAAGGTGGCCTCTGAGAGGGGATAGAAGCGCGCTGAACGGATGGTGTAGCCGTGGTAGCTCTTGAGCATGCTGCTGGGATAGTCGTGGGCAAACTGGATGCTGTTGCTACCATCGGGGACGTTGGCGCTGAGGCGGTAGGGGGTCTCGCCCGAATATGAGATGTATGAGGGGTCGAAGTCGAGGGGTTCGCTCCAGCGGGCTGTCATGGTGTTGCTGGCATCGAAGCTTATGGCCACGCTGTCTACCTTGGTCAGGGCCTTGGCATTGGGGGCGATGGTCTGGCTGATGGTGGCGGGAGCAGACTCGCTGCCGTTGGCATAGACGGCGCTGACTCCGATGGTGTGGGTGCCCTCGGTGAGGTGGGGCACGATGGTCTGGGTCTTGTTGGTGATGACCTCGGGGGTGCCATCAGCGTATACGACATAGTGGTCGACGACGTCGATATCCTGGGCCTCATTGCCCTTGGTGAGGATGGCGTCGATGAGCCATGAGACGCTGCTCATGTAGCCCTGTGAGAGGGACATCTCCTCCATAGAGTAGAAGTCGGGCTCGGAAGAGGCACGGAGCAGATCGGAGAAGCGGGCCACGGACTTGCCGTAGTCCATACCGATGACGTTGAGGTTGGGGGTGTCGATTGTGACACCGATAGCCACGACGAGATCACCCTCGGGGAGGTCTACGGGCTGATCGAGCACGACGGTGTTGACCTGGCCGTAGCGGAGGGGCTGGGTGATGGGCTGGGTGTGGAGGAGCTGGAGCTGTGTGCCTGTGGGGTCGTAGGTGTAGATGTTGACCTTCCAGTCCTTGTTGGGGGACATGGGGTAGAAGTTGACCTTGCTGAGCTTGTGGCCCTCATAGGCCTTGACCTCGTCGGCAGAGAAGCGGATGGCTACCTCGAACGAGAAGTTCTCGGCCTGGGCTCCGAAGCCCTGAAGCTGGGCGGTGTTGATGTCGGTGTAGGTCTTGGTGACGAGGTTGGACTTGGGCTGCGCCCATGAGATGTAGGTGCCGACGAAACCGCGCTGACGTGCGAAGAGGGCCTGGGGAGCCTGGAGAGTGATGCCCTGGATGGTGAGGGTGGCAGCATTGCTGAGCTTGGACTCGCCGGTGAGGCTGAGGAAGCTGACCTGATAGGTGTAGGTGCCGGGCTGGAGGTCCTTGTCGTTGTAGCTGGTGGGGGCAGCGCCGGTGGTGGCGATGAGCTGTCCGTTGCGGTAGATGCGGTAGCCGATGATGCCCTCTACGCCTGCAGGAGCATCCCAGGTGAGGCGTGCCGAGGTGCTGCCATCGAGCTGGGTGGCACGGAGATCGGCGGGAGTGAGGGAGGCAGCATCGACATCAAACTTAATAACGGCTGAGCGGAGTGCGGCCTGGTTGTCCTGAGAGTTGGCGTAGTAGAGGAAAGCCATGACGGAACCGTCGGCGCTGAGGGCTGAACCGCGGATGATCTGGTAGTAGGTGGTGCCATCGAGGATGTAGGCATCGAGGTCCTTGAGGTCTACGCCACGCGAGGTGAGGTAGGCGTCCATCCACTGGAGTTGAGTGGTCTTGTGATCGTAGATGACGGCACGGTTGTTGATCTCACCCACGAGGATGTCGTTGTCGCTGATGTCGAAGAACTCCATGCCATCGTCGGGGGAGAAGGGGGCGACATTGGTAGTGGTCTGTGTGGTCATGTCGTAGATGCACGAGAGGGTGTTGTCGTCGTTCCATCCACCCCACATGACTACCTTCTGGCCATTGGGGGAGAAGCGGCGTGCACAGCTCCAGGGTGACTCGTAGGTGGAGAGGACGGTGGCGGTGCCATCAGCATTCCAGAGACAGGCCTGGCGGTTGCGGTTCTGCTTCCATCCACCCACGGTCTGGCCGTCGGGGGAGATGCAATAGGGCATGGGGCAGCCGCCACCGAAGTCGCTGAGCTGGCGGTCCAGTTTGCCGTCCTTCCATACATAAGCCTCGTAGGGACCATTCTCGCCATAGGCTATGGAACCGGTGACGTAGTGGCCGTCGGGGGTAATATCGTAGCCGATACCCTGGGCTACGGTCTTCTTGGTGGGCAGTTCGAGCACATGCCACTCACCATCATAGATGGCAGGGAGGCTGCGTGCTGTCTGGCCGTCCATCTTGACGGTATAGGCACCGCAAACGACGCCGTCGTTGGAGATGCTCCATGCCTCTGACTGGTCGGAGGTGGTGAGCAACTCAGTCTTGCCGCTGATGAGGTTCCAGCGGAAGGCGTACATGTTGTTGGAATAGTCGGTGTACATACCGCAGGCCCACTGTCCGTTGGGGGAGATGCGGAATATCTGGTATTCCTCGGGGGTGGTGAAGATGACATTCTGGCCTGCCTTGATGGCGCTGGGGAGCGCTATCAGGGCAATGGCAAGGAGTGCCAAGCGTGTAAAGATAGTTTTGATCATAATGTGTGTGTGAATTTTGGTAAGTAATATCTGAATGTGGCTGTACGCCCCATACGGGTTTAATGTCCCTGGGGGGCGAGGCTTTGTTGGTGTCACCCCCCAAAACCACAATAGATTGCCTGTCACCCTCAGGGGGGCGGCAGGCAATCTGTATTGTGGGGAGGTTAGAGTCCGTTAGTTCTTGGCCACCTTGTAAGCCTTGACGCTCTCACCGCGCTGTACGAGCACGACGTAGGTGCCGGTGGTGAGGTTGGTGAGGTTGACTGAGGAAGCCTCTGAGGCCTTGGCCACGAGCTGACCTGCGGTGGTGTAGACGCTGAGGGTGGCGGGCTGAGATACGCTGAACACGTTATCTGCGTAGGTGTAGGCATTGCCCTCTGCATCGGTACCGTCGATAGCAGTAGCTGTGGTGAAGTCCTCGAGGGTGATGGTGAGGGGCTCACTCTTCACGTTGCCGAGGGTGTAGCGGGTCAGCACGAAGAGGGTGGCTGAGGTAGAGGCTGTGATGTTGACCTCTACGTCGAGCTGCTCTGCATCGGGGGTCTCGGTGGAAGCCTCGGCTGCCTGCATACCCTCGAAGATGACGTCATTCTTAATGAAGCAGTCGGGACGGTCGGCGGGGTTGGTCCAACCCACGGTGGCAACCTGAGTCTTGGTCTGGGTGAAGCCCTGTGTGGTGGTCTCAATGCGTGCACCCTCGAGCTTGAGGTCGGTGACGGCGGGGAGGTTGGTCTGGACGAGTACCTCCTGGGGGTAAGAGATGAAGTAGCCGTTCCACTCCACGTTCTCCATCATCTCGTCACCTACGCCTACCACAGCCTGTACGTAGTATTCGTGAGAACCGTTGCGTACATCGGTGTCAGCATAGTGGCATACCATGGCGTCGAAGTCGTAGAGGTTGACTGCATCGTCCTGAGCCACCTTCTGACCATCGCGGTAGATGGCAAACTGAGTGGGTGAACTGTAGGCAATCTGGGGGAGTGTGAATACCACGTGTACGGTGCTGGGAGTATCCTCGTCGGTCTGGAGCATCATCTCCATATAGGTCATCTCGTTCATGCCCGAGAAGTCGGCATACTCGATGATGCAGCGTGAGCCAGACTGGGTGTACCAGGTGCCGTTGTTGTAGGTCTCGTCGACAGCCTCTACCTGGTTGGCATTACCCTCCACGGGGGTGTAGACGGTGCGTATGCTGGGCTGAGCCTGACCCTGGTTGTCGAAGTAGTACTTGGTGTAGCACTTGAGCTGGGTGCCGTCGTAGGCCCACTCCTCTACCTCGAAGGGCATGGGCATCATGCCGCCAAAATCGGGATCCTCTACCTGCTTGTTGTGCATCTCAAGCACCTTGTTGCCATTCTCATCGTAGTTGATGTTGCCTACGTAGTTGTAGCAGTCGTATGCACCGGTAGAGATCATGGTGGTGGGCATGTTGGGACCGGCATAGTCTACATACTGGATGGTCTGGATCTCCTGGTTGTTGTAGACGTTGGTGACTGTCTTGGTGGCTATGTTGCCAGCCTCGTCGTAGGTGTAGGTGTAGATCTCAGAGGGAGTATTCTCCTTGACGAGCAGACCGGCCTCGTTGTACTCGTAGGTGGTCTCGGATACCTGCTTCATGGCGAAGTCGCCGTAGTCGTAGAGTCCTCGCTGGAACTTGGTAGAAGAGGTGATGTTCTGGTTGTAGTCGTAGAGATTCTTGGTGTAGTGGGTGAGCTCATAGTCGCCGGCAGTGTTGTCGTCGTTGTAGCAGCGGCCATACTTGGCAACGCGCTCGAGCTTGCCGTCGATGTTGTAGAAGTAGACCTCCTTGGTCATATCCTGGGTGCTCGAGATAATACCCATGGCATCGCCATACCAGGTCTTGCTGACCATCTTGCGGGCACCAGCCTCTACGGGAGCCTGCTGAGTCTCGCCGTCGACATTGCCGGGCACGAGGGTGAGGCCCTGGAGAGCCTTCTCGGTCTCGCCGAGGTTGGCCACGGTCTTGGCGTTGAGGTCGAATACGCTGATGAGCTTACCGGTGACATAATAAATCTTGTCGCCTTCAGGAGAAGCGAAGGTGCTGCTACCGGTGGAGTACTGCACGGTGACCTCGGTGTTGGCCACGGTGGCAGTCTCCTCTACGGTGAGGTCGCTGTTGAGCTTCCAGAGTGAGGGTACAGACTGGTATCTCTCGTTGAGGCCGAGCTTGATGACATAGAGTGCGCCCTTACCATCAGTGGTGATGACGTCGTACTCGTCGTAGAGGCGGGAAGCCTCAGTGAGTTCACCGGTCTCGTCGTTGACGGTGTAGATAGCGGTAACGAGTGCATCTGCTGCCTCGTCGTACACCTTCTCGAGGGCATAGAGAGTGGCACCAGGAGCATCGTAGGTCATGCTCTGGATCATATAGCCAGGCTTGCCATACTTGTAGGCATAGTTGTTGACATCCACGAGGTTATCGGTGTCGAAGTTGACAGTGGCGAAGCACATATCGTAGTTGAAGTTCTGGTAGAACATCACGTACTTGTTGCCCACGGTGGCTGCACCTACCACGTCGCCGCCTACGCCGTCTATGCCTACAGTGCCCTTGGTGATGGCAGCAGGTGCATCAGCCTTAACGTCGTTGAGGTCGAACGAAGCGGTGTAGAGACCATCGTATGAGTTGTAGAGACCATATACGGTCACGGGCTCGGTTGACATAGCCTCGACGTCGGCCTTGGTGATGGTGAGGGTGTCGGAGATGGCGTTGCCCTCCTCGAAGTGTGACACAACGAATACCTTCATCTCATCGTATGAGTTCATGTAGGCGAAGGTGAGCGAGGTGGCAGTAGCATCGGTGATGTCGGCGTCGGTGAGCATCACGTTGCTTACGGTACCGTTGGTGAGGGTCCTGGCAAAGTAGGGAGTGTGGCCCTTGAAGCTGGCGTTGGCCAATGCCTCATTGGCATCCCACTTGAGGGTAATCTCGTACTCGGTCTTGGTGAGTGTGCCGAGGTCCTCATCCTGCTGGGTGTAGATGTTCTTCTTGACCTCGTAGGTGAGGTTCTCGACAGCCTTGAGCGCATTGGTCTGCACCTTGACGGCAGCTACATTTGAGGTGTAGCGCTGGGTGTTGGCCGTGATATTGAGGAGTGACTCGCCCTCGAAGGGGATGACGAAGTACTCCCATCCACCGAGGCGTACGCCCTGCTCGGTGTAGGTGCAGGTGTTGCCCTCGCCGGCCACGTCGGCATGAGCCACGGTGGCTACGGGCACACCGCTGCGGAAGATGGCATACTTGGTGGTCTCACCGGCATTCTGAGGCGCGGTGAAGGTCAGCACGACATCATTCTGCTCAGCAGAACTTGTGGCAGCGAGGTCGTCGATGGCCCATGCCTGACGGCCATCAGCCGCGAAGTCGGCATACTCGTATACGAAAGAGGTAGCGCTCTGCTTCCAGGTCACATTATTTTCTGCGTCAACCTTAGGTGATGAGAAGCTGAGCTCCTGTATCTTGTTGGGATTGCCATTGTAGGCAGAGTAAGTCTTGCGCGAGGTGAGTTTGGGATCGGCAGTAGCACTACCACTGCCATACTTCACGTACTCGGTCTGCACGCCGTTTGCATCGTAGATATACTGCTCGATGACGTTGAGGTATTCGGTAGACTCATCGGTGGCCGCCTTACGCTTGTAGGTGGTTTTCTCGACGAGGTTGCCCTGCTCGTCGTAGTCGTAGAGATACTTGGCTACGAAGGCACCCGAGGCATTGGTCTCGATGGCCGAGGTGGGCTGTCCCTGTGCGTTGAGGGTGTAGTCGAAGGTCTTGTTGAGGGCACCGCTTTGAGCGATGGTCCAGATCTCCTTGGTGAGTGCACCTGCGGTGTTGTACTCGTAGGCATAGGCATAGGTCTGGGTAACCTTATTGGTGAGGAGACCCTGACTGTTGTAGGTCAGCTTCTCCTGCACGGTGGCGGGCTTAAGACCCATATCGCCGAAGTCGTACTTGCCCCACTGCGACATGCTGAAGGTGATGAGATTGTTGCCTGCCTCCTCTGACTGGGCATAGAGATAGTACTTGGCGAGGGTAAAGTCGCTGGTGGTACCGGCACCGAGGAGTGCGCCTCTGAGGGGCAGATTGTCGGAGCCATAGAAGAAGTGCTCCATCTTGGTGATACCACCAGCCTCGCCCATAGCATCGCCCACGGTGTAGGTGCATACGTGCTTACGGCCGGGCTGTCCGGTGTAATCCTGTGCCACTGCTGTGCCTGAGAGGGCCACGAGCAACGCAGCTACAGAAATGCGTAAAAGTTTGTTCATAATGATAGTTATTTAGATGTTGATTGCTTTCTACCTTAAATCAATATCTATCATATAAGAGGCTCAGAGGGCGAAACAGATAACATTTTGCAACCAGAGAATGCGGGTTATATGATAATTGGCCAGTGCTTGTTTCGGCTGCAAATGTAACCAAAAATAGACTACGGGCAAAAAAAATGCGTTAAAAAAAATAAAATATCGGCCGTGAATATGCTGATAAAGTCGTAAATTTGCCCCCGATTGCTGGCATAACCTTATTATATATTGCCCAATCGGGTAAAAGGATTTAAGTAATTTAACAATCAAATACTACCAGATATGAACAAATTTCTACTCACCGTGCTCCTGGCATCGGTCGTGGGCAGCGCTCAGGCTGCTGATGTGACCTACACCACAGGAGCATTCTCACGCAATGGATTTTTCAGCCTCGGCACGGGCATGAAGCAGGGTATGGCCATGCGCCTCTCCAAGGAAAAGCTCGCGCTGCTCAAGGGCAAGCAGATCACCGGCATCAAGGTGCTCTACGGCAGCAAGAACGTAGAGGGCGGACAGGTCACGGCCTTCCTCACCACAGAGCTCGGTGGCATCCCCATTGCCACACAGACACAGGCGCTGACCACTGCTAACGTGTCGAGCACCACAGCCAAGTGGACCGAGACCACCTTCCCCCAGCCCTACACCATCACCGGCGAGGAGGACTGCCTCTACCTGGGCTACGAGGGCTCGATGACTGGTGCCTACAAGCTCTACAGCACCGACCAGACCCAGGATGCAGCAGCGTGTAGCTACGCCATCATGAACGACAGCTGGATTGACACCAACGGTCGAGGCAAGGGCATGGCCAACATCAAGGCTGTGCTCGACGAGGTGCCCGCCCATACCGATGCACTGCTCAAGACCTCCAACCTCAGTGGCTACTACCTCGCAGGCAATGCTTATACGCTCCATGGCCAGGTCTACAATGCCGGCACGGAAACCATCCAGAGCATCGACGTGGATGTCGAACTCGACCAGACCATGACCCTCACCTACACTGGTCTCAACCTCCAGCCCGGTCAGACCTACGACATCACCCTACCCGACGTGTCGGCCCTCGAGTCGGGCAGCATCAACATGGGCATCAATGTTGCCAAGGTCAATGGCGCTGCTGATGCCGACATGAGCGACAACCGCTATGCTGAGATCGTGTTCTTCTATCCCGCCAATATGGAGCGCTCACTGCTCGTCGAGTCGTTCACCGGCCAGAGCTGCTCTAACTGCCCCACAGGTCATGCCACCATGAAGCGCGTGCTCGCCCAGACCGACCAGAGCATCGTCGAGGTGGCCCATCATGCCGGCTACAATCCCGACAACTTCACCATGATGGAGGACCTCCATTACACCATGTTCTATGGCAGCAACAGCACCTATGCTCCTGCCTTTATGATCAACCGCTGGCCCGATGCCAACAAGTACATCCCCGTGCAGGAGGTGTCGGAGGCCAATATCCTGAGCATACTCTCGCAGACTGCGCCCTCGCATCCCTATGCCTCGCTCAAACTGGCTTCTGACTACAACGAGGAGACCCGCGAGGTGAAGCTCCGCCTCCAGGTGTACGGCCACGAGGATATGGGCCAGACCCAGAATGTGCTCAATGTGGTGATGATACAGGACGGGATGATAGACATCCAGAGCAACGGTGGCAGCGACTATGAGCACAACCACGTGTTCCGTGGCGCCGTGACCGGCAATGAGTGGGGCCTCCTGGCCGACTTCACCCCAGGCGAGGTGGTGACCTATGAGACCACCTTCACCCTCCCCGAGAGCATCCGCGCCTCTTACTGGACCGATGAGCGTCTGGCCAGCAGCAGCAAGACCGCAGAGAAGGTCACCAAGGCCGTAGTACCCTCCGACGTCCACTTCGTGGGCTACATAGCACGCTATGTGGACAACGATCCCGCCCTCAACTATGTGCACAACTGCGTGGTGGCTCCCCTCGGCGGCAGCTACACCCAGCGTGCCTTCTCTGAGGGTGCAGATGCCATCACCACACCCGAGGCCAATACACAGTATGCCATCAGGGTGGTAGACGGCAGGGTGTGTGCCGACCATCGCATCAGCCACCTCAGCGTCTACGACATGCTGGGCCGTCAGCACAGCGCCACAGACCGCCTCACCCCCGGCCTTTATATTATAAAAGGTATAGCTGCCGGCAAGACCATCTCACAGAAGGTGCTGGTGAAATAATATCGTATGTCCCACACCCTCACGTGAGGTAGGGGGGTATTTGTTTCTGCCTCCCCCAAGGTTTACATCCCCCAAAACAGAATTATGCGCACACTATACACCATCCTCATGCTTGCTGCCACGGCATGGACATCCGTCATGGCACAGGCCCAATTATCACCCCAGACACTGCTTATGCTCCGTCAGGGGCAGACACGCGCCGCCGAGCGCCCACAGACCGTCTATCTGACTCGCACAGACGGCACCATGGGCACACTGCGCGCCACACCCTCCGAAATCGCCCAGATGGCCGCAGAGGGCAACGTCTCCTACATCCACCTCACCAGCCAACCCCAGTTCATGCTCGACAAGGCCAAGGCCGAGACGGGGGCTATCCGTGTCACCCAGGGCGAAGGTCTGGCCCAGCCCTACACCGGCAAGGGCGTCGTGGTGGGCATCGTGGATGCCGGCTTTGACTACACCCATCCCGCCTTTCGCAATCATGCTGACGGCAAACTGCGCATCGCACGCGTGTGGGAGCAGGGCACTGCCGCCTTCCCCGGCTGCCAGCCCCCCGAGGCATACGGATACGGCATCCAACTGACCACTCCTGAGGACATACTCCGTGCACAGGCTGACTCCGACATCAACTCTCACGGCACTCACGTGGCCGCCATGGCTGCAGGGTCAGACACCTTCATGGACGGACTCTGGCAGGGCACAGCCCCCGAGGCCGACATCGTGCTCGTAGCCCTCGACCAGAGCCAGTGCACCCAGGCCGACATCACCAATGCCGTCGAGTATATCTTCGCCTACGCCACCGAGCAAGGCAAACCCTGTGTAGTCAACCTCTCACTGGGCAATCACGACGGCCCTCACGATGGCACCTCCTACTTCGACCGCATGGCCGACCAGATGCAGGGCCCCGGCCGTCTCATCGTGGGTGCATCGGGCAATCACCGCAAGGATAAGTTTCACATCTGCCACACCTTTGCGAGCAGCCAGGATGCCCCGCTGCGCACCTTCATCCACCACAAGATTACTCCCTCGCGCGATCAGTTTGGCGGCACCGTGCAGCTCTGGGCCAATCCCGGATGTGAACTCAGCGTAGAGCTCTCAGCCTACTCCACCTTCAGCAAGGCCGACAAGGTCGTAGTGCCCGTCTATCCCGCTCAGGGGGTTCAGACCGTTCAGCTCGGGTCTTATGCCACGGGTACCATGGAGGTAGCCTCAGAGATCAATCCCGACAATGGCAAGCTCCACATCGTCATTCGCTCTTCGCTCACCAGTGTGCGCAACAACTATGCCGTGGCGCTCACCCTACGTCCACAGTCTGCCGGCACCGTCGATATATGGGCCGACAACACATGGCTGGACCTCCAGGACAAGGGCATAGAGGGATTCACCGCCCCCTCTGATGCCTCCACCATTGCCGAGATAGGCGGCACCGGCAAGCGTATCCTCACCGTGGGGGCCTACGTGACGCGCAACGACTACCAGACCCTCACCGCCACGGGCACCCTCAACGAGACTCTCGGCGCCCTGGCCAGTTTTTCGAGCGTGGGCCCCACCGCAGATGGGCGTATCAAACCCGATGTCACTGCCCCTGGCTGCTACATCATCTCGGCCATCTCCTCGTACGACGCCTCTGGCACCAAGCAGGTGGCCTATACCCTCAGCGACGACCAGCCCCATGAGTACGGCTACATGCAGGGCACCAGTATGTCTGCACCCCTCGTGACCGGCATCGTGGCCACATGGCTCGAGGCTTGCCCCACCCTCAGCCCCGAGATGCTCCACGACATTGTGGCCTCCACAGCACGCACGGACGACCTCACCGGCTCCCTCGCTCCCTCAGGCAACGGTCTCTGGGGCCATGGCAGGATAGATGCCCATGCAGGTCTGCTGCAGTGCCTTGCCGCTACAGGCATCTCTGCCCCCACACACAACCTGCGCTCTTATATCACCGTCTCGCAGGGCATCCTCTCTTTCGCCCTACCCCACGATACCCCCGAGGCTACCCTCACCGTGGCATCGCTCACAGGCAGCACCTGTCACACGTCCCTCTTTGCCCCAATCCAGGCAGATCGCACCTACACCCATTCTCTGGCATCCCTCCCCAAGGGCATCTATCTCATCACACTCACTACCCCCACCGGCACCTACACCACAAAGTGGGCAAAGAGAGCATAATGCCTTCGACTCGATTGTAGGTCATGGGGGGGAGAACATACGACTCTCTCGGTATCACTAGGCTGCCACCCGTAGCACAACGTAGGGTAATGCCGAGCTTGCTATGCGCAAGCTCGGCAAGGTCCCGCATGGTACCACAGATAGAGCCTTGTAGGATAATACCAAGCTTGCTTAGCAACTTGGACAATTATACCATAGATGGTGTAGCATGCCATACCCAGGGCGCGACTTCTTCCCTACGTCGGTCAGAGCACCGACATCCCCAAAATAGGGTCCGCGGTGACATTTAGTCACCGCTATAAATGCCCATTTTTGCCCTGGGCTATGAACTGCTGCCCCTTGGGGGCGTGTTGCGGCATTCACTTTTATTAGTCATGGAATTCTTGCCCGTTCTTGTTTCAATTTTATTTTCCGTTCGTTCCGTTGCCCACAATCTCCACCATAAACCATAGCATAGGCTACACGGCTTACGCAACAAGACATTCGTCCACTTTGCTCCCCTTTTAACTTATGCCACGAGGCGCAAAAGCGAAAAAATCCTCATTTATTAGGATATTTAGACAAAATTTGCTTAAATTTGCACACAGATACCCCCTCGCAGTGTATGAACAGACTTATACCCTTGTTGGCCTTCCCTTCATCGCTTCTGCTGGCAGTCAGTTTTCTGCTGGCAGCCTTTGCCTTGTGGCGCTATGCCAGCAAGAGCCGATTCGTGGACTTCATGACATCGGCCAAGACAGGCATCTGCCTACTCGCTATCGGTGCACTGATGCTGGCTGTGGAGGGCACATGGAATGTGGCGCTCCATGCCACATGGCCCTTTGCCATCTATCTTGGCGTGCTCCAACTGTCGCTCACGCTGACACTGCTCAAGGGACTGGCCCGCAAGGCTGGTTGGGGATTCATGGCCAACCACCTGGGCATCCTACTCATCGTCTTTGGTGCCTACTTCGGAGCCCCCGACGTGACAAGGGCCAAGATGCAACTTCTGCGCGAATGGCCACAAAACACGGCCTACACGCAAGAGGGTCTTACCATACCCCTACCCTTCCGCATCCAACTCAAGGACTTCCGCGTGGATTACTACGACGACGGAGTCAGTCCCAAGCAGTTTACCAGCACACTCAGCATAGACGGCACAGAGATGCAGACCGCCGTCAACAGTCCCTGTCGTGCTGAGGGCTACACCATACTGCAGAGCGGCTACGACCGACAAGAGGGGCGCTACACCGTGCTCCAACTCGTGAAGGAGCCCTGGCTGCCCGTGGTCTATGCCGGCATGCTGCTGATGGCCCTGGGAGCCATTCGTATGCTGCTGGGACGCTGGAAAGCCCGCACCACCATACCCGTCATCGCCGTGCTTACCATAGGTTTCACAGCCTTCTCGATAGCCAAAATCAACTTCGGCACCCTCATGCCCGCACTCCGCTCATGGTGGTTCGTGCCACACCTATTTATATATATGGTGGCATACTCGCTCATGGCCCTGGCCGTAGTGATGAGATGGGTGGAGGACCGCCGTCCCCGCCTGCATGGCACCACGGAGGGACTCGTGCGAAGCGCATCCGGACTGCTCATCCTGGGCATGCTGGCCGGTGCCGTATGGGCCCGCCAGGCATGGGGAGACTACTGGAGCTGGGACGCCAAGGAGAACTGGGCTGCCGTGACATGGCTCACCACCCTGGTGATGATCCACATGCGCCACAAGCAGTCCACCAGAGCCTACATCATCCTCATCCTCGCCTTCCTGGCCCTACAGATCACCTGGTATGGCGTCAATTACCTCCCCTCTGCCAAAGGCAGTCTGCACACCTACAACGTCAGCTCCAATTGACTACAGACCTTTGACTATTGACTGCAGACCTGGCAAAGCCCCAAACCTCAGACATTATACGTTAAACCAAAACACATAGGCTTATGAAAAAGACCCTATTAACCACTATCGGCCTGCTCGTGATGGCCGCAGCGGGAACCGCCGTATACCGATTCGGATTCCGCAAATCGATTCCCCAGGGTGAGGCACCCACACAAGTGGCTGCCATACTGGAGCAAAATGGATGCTACGACTGCCACAGCAGCAAAGCCGACCTGCCAGCCTACAGCACCCTGCCCGTGGTGAGCGACATGCTGAAAAAGCACGTAGACCGCGGCACCAAGTTCTTCGACCTCGAGCGTGCAGACCTCGAGAATCCCAGCGAAGTGCTGCTCGCCATGATCGAGTACACCCTGCAGCATGACAACATGCCCATCACAGAGTATAAGATGATGCATTGGGGCAACGGATTCAACAAGGAGGAGAAAAGCCTGTTGGCTGAGTGGATCAAGGCTAAGCGTGCCGAACTCTATGCCACAGGCCTGGCCAGCGATGACTACAAGGACCTCGTCATCCAGGTAATTCCCGACTCTTTGCCCGTAGATGCACGCAAGGTGGCCCTGGGCCGCAAAATGTACAACGAGAAGCGCATCTCGCTCGACGGATCCCTTTCGTGTGCCACCTGTCACGTAGTGGAGCAGGGAGGTGCTGACCCACGTGGCACACGCACCAGCGAGGGCATCAACGGACAGTTTGGTGGCATCAACGCACCCACCGTGTTCAATGCTGCCTTCAACGTAGAGCAGTTTTGGAACGGACGTGCACACACCCTGGCCGACCAGGCAGCAGGTCCCCCAGTCAACCCCGTGGAGATGGGCGACCAGACCTGGGAGCTGATCTGCGAGCGTCTCTCAAAGGACGCAGCACTCGTAGCTGAGTTTAAGGCCATCTACCCCGAGGGCCTGACCGAGAAGACTGTGACCGACGCCATCGGTGAGTACGAGAAGACTCTCATCACCCCCAACGACCGTCTCGACCAGTACCTCAAGGGCAACGCCCAGGCTCTCAATGCCAGCGAGCAGAAGGGTCTGCAGCTCTTCCAGGACAACACCTGCGCCACCTGCCACGTGGGCAAGTCGCTCGGTGGACAGTCATTTGAGTATCTTGGCATATTCGAGGACTACTTCGCAGCCCGCGAGCAGAGCCAGCCCGACGTGAAGTACAACGACGACGACAAGGGTCTGGCAGGCTTCACCGGCAAGGATGCCGACCTGCACCGCTTCAAGGTGCCCACCCTGCGCAACCTCTCGAAGACGGCTCCCTACTTCCACGACGGCACCATGCCCACCATCGAGGACGCTGTCAAGGCTATGTTCCGCTTCGAACTTGGTCGCGAGGCCTCCGAGGAGGAGACCACCAGCATCAGCGCCTTCCTCAAGGCTCTCGATGGCGAGATCAAACCCTAAGCTATCAAGCACCCCTTAATAGCCCCGCTCCGGCGGGGCTTTTTGTGTATATGGGGGTCGGTGAAGCAAAACGCAGAAGTGAGAAGCATCTTATTGCACGGGGAACTGGGGTAAAATGCAGTACGCCACCTATCGACGACGAAACGTGCCCCATAGCATCTTGCCTGCAGAAGAACTTTTTATTTTTCACTTTTCACACCCAAAAGATAAACCTTTTCACAAGGAGGTAGGTATGAGACGAAAAAGACCCATATCTCACTACAACAAGACCCATATCTCACTACAACAAGACCCATATCCTGATAGAGTCAAGACCCATAGTCTGTGAGGCTAAGAACCATATGTAAAATTCAACGATGGTAGTATGAACAAATCTGGCATATTACCCACAACCAAATCATGACGGTGTACTTACTCCCACTAAATCAGGGTTTATGGGGGAGATTGGGGAACATCGGAACGAACGCCCCCCCTCTTACTCTCCCAAGGGGGAGAATACCTGATGAGCAGCTACGAATAAATAGCGTACACCTGGAACGACAACAGAGACATTCGCCTGGAGGGCGATATTTCTGTAACCCCAGGTGCCGAACGA